>JBATKL010000167.1:0-2738 GCA_049669385.1 Candidatus Electrothrix sp.
CCAGTAGAGACCGGAGTTGCTGAAATGAGCTCCAGGCCATTTCTGTTTGATCATCTTGATCGTCTTTTCTTTTTCCTGAGAAAGGGTATTTCCCTGAGCCTGATCCCTTTTTTCCTGTATTTGATCAAAGGCTTCCTGGTCAGTCTTGAAATTCTCAGCTTTCTCGCCAACCCGGATGATCTCGACACTTTTGATCGCATCATCCTGAGCAATGCTGTCAACGACATCCTGTCCTTCCACTACGTGCCCGAAGATGGTATGTTTGCCGTTCAGGTGCGGAGTCGCAACATGGGTGATAAAGAACTGCGATCCGTTGGTGCCTGGTCCGGCATTAGCCATAGCCAAAACGCCGGGACCGGTAAAGCGAAGTTCTGGATCAAATTCATCGGCAAAGGTGTAGCCGGGGCCTCCGGTTCCGGTGCCCAGCGGGCAGCCGCCCTGAATCATAAAATCTTTGATGACTCTATGGAATTTCAAACCGTCGTAGAAACGGATTCCAGTAGGTTTTTCCGCACCCCCGTAGATCAACGTACCTTCGGTCAGGCCGACAAAGTTGATGATAGTCAGCGGAGCCTTATCATAATACAGATTGAGAAGGATGTCTCCTTTGGGGGTACTTATCTTTGCGTATAATCCGTCTTGCATGTTTTTTTCCTTAGTTTTCTGAAGGGCTTCCCCTTGTTCGGTTGTTGCTGAAACAGGCTGTTGTGTACAAATA
This sequence comes from Candidatus Electrothrix sp., assembly GCA_049669385.1. GTDB lineage: Bacteria > Desulfobacterota > Desulfobulbia > Desulfobulbales > Desulfobulbaceae > Electrothrix. Next base: position 719 of record JBATKL010000167.1, read on the forward strand.
AACAGTGCCGATAATATAACGGCGATAATGTAACGATTTGCGAGCAGTTTGTGCATAGGGGCCTCCAACAGCAGATAATGTATTTTTACTTTGCTCAGGCTTTGTCTCATGTTGCCTCGTTATGTCGCAATCAGGAGGAGAGGACAGGAGGACAGAGCGTCTGCCTGAACAGAGAAACTGTATAGGGTTGCTAACAAAACATGGCAGCAGTTGTCAAGAAAAACCGAAGTATTTCTTTTTTATGGTTGCGCTTTCTTCCCCCTTGACGATGAGGGGGAATCCTGTTTAAATAAGCAGTTTTGCGGAAAGATGGTAACGAACCGGGAAGACAAGGATACTCAGTGCTGTACAATTTCTATCGGATAACCGGAGTGCTTTTTTATCCTCTGCTCGTTATGGCGTCACCGCTTCTTGATCGTTTTTTGCCGAAGTGGCAGCTGAGCCAGCGGCTTGGGCGTTATCAGGATCTTGATCGATCGGCAACGGTATCAAACCGTACCCAACTGATCTGGATACATGCTGCTTCGGTCGGGGAAGTACAGGCGGCGCGGGCCCTGATTGCGATCCTCATTGATACCCTACCCACGTCTGAAATATTTCTGACCACGATGACTCGGCAGGGCAGGGCAATTGCTCGTTCTCTGCTGCCCAACCAGGTTCATTGCGAATTAGCCCCCCTGGATGTACCCCAAACCGTTGACAGGGCTCTCAAGCTTGTGCAGCCGGATCTTTATATTTGTCTGGAAACAGAATTCTGGCCGGTCATGCTGACAAAGATGCGCAAGACCGGGGTGCCTATGCTGCTTCTCAATGGTCGGATTTCCGAGCGATCCTTTCAACAATATCAACATATAAAGAAAACCGTAGGAGCATTTCTTGCCGGGTTTTCTGCTGTTGGTGTGATTCAAGAGCAGGACAGAGAACGTTTTCATCATCTCGGGGTGCCTGTAGATCGCATTCAGGTCTGCGGCAATATGAAGTACGATGTAAAATACGACCTTATGCCTCAAAATCCACAAGATCCGCAAGAATCAGGAACACATTCAGCGAGAAAGGGTAAGGGGGATTACACTCGACTTCTTGGAATTCAGCTGGATGATATCGTTTTTATCTGTGGATCAACCCGCACAGGCGAAGAAAAACTTCTCCTGCCCGTCTTTCGTCGATTGCAAGAAAAATACTCGGGCAGGCTCCTGTGGATTATTGCACCACGTCATTTAGAGCGTTTGCCTGAAGTGATGGCCTTACTGGATCAAGCAGGGCTCGGCTATGAACTTTCTTCACAATGCTCTCAGGGTGCTCGGAGCCCCGGCAAGGAGCGCCAAGAGAATAAAGAAAATATTATTCTGCTGGACAGTATGGGGGAGCTTGCCCACCTGTATGCTGCGGGCCATTATATTTTTTGCGGAGGAAGCCTTGTTGATAAGGGGGGACATAATATTATGGAACCTATAGCCCAGGGGAAACCGGTTTTTTTTGGCCCTTTTATGCAGGATTTCCAGGATGCGGTGGATTTGGTGCTGTCAGCTGGCGCAGGCGTTCAGGCGGGCTCGCCCGATGAGTTAGCGGATTGTTTACTTGAGTATCCTCTTGGTTCGTCTGCCTATGAGCAGGCCTGTCAGGCAGCAGTCCAACTCGCGCGGACCCAACAGGGTGCTGCCCGGCGACAGGCGGATATGGTTTTACGGGTGCTGAAAGGTCAAGGGTGATCCTGTTTTATAAAAAAAATCTCATTTTATGCGTATTCAAATCACAGAAAAAAAAGCCGGTTGTCTTCTTGTTGTATTGCTCCTTGTTTCGTTGCTGCATACCTCAATATCCGAGGCAACAGAATTTTACCTGTCAATTGACGGAGGCAATGAAGAAAAACATTGTGACTCCGTCCAAATAAGAAAGAATAACATCGCATGTATTGAGCAGAATCAGGTCGCCAGCTATGATCTCAGTGCGGTGGAAGGCCTTCAGATTGTCGACAAGGAGAAAATCGAATTTATCAACAGGTTCACTCCCGGTGCGATTG
>JBATKL010000168.1:0-5403 GCA_049669385.1 Candidatus Electrothrix sp.
CTTGATCCGGCAATTGAGAAGAAAAGGATGAAAGCAACGCTGGATACGGTGTTGAATAAATTATAAAAGAGAGCTGCGTGATGGATGAGAACCTACATGCCGCCGATTTCTTCGGCTGGACAGCACAACAGGCCGCACTGCTCCGGGCAGGAAGGATTGATGAAATTGACAGGGAACATCTTGCCGAGGAAATAGAAGATATGGGCAAAAGCTTACAACGTGAACTTGTCAGCTGCTTAACCATCCTTTTTATCCATCTCCTTAAATGGCAGTTCCAACCCGGATACCGAGGAAACAGCTGGCGCTACACCATCGAAGAGCAGCGAGATCAGTTGACAGATCATCTTCTGGATAATCCGAGCATGCAACAAAAAATCCCTCAAGCCATTGAGCGTGTTTACAAATACGCCCGTACCGGTGCGGCGAGGGAAACAGGTTTGACCAAGAAGACCTTTCCGGAGGAGTGCCCTTGGTCATTTGAGCAGGCACTTGATAAGGAGCTATGGCCCGAATAATCCTCTTCGGGTAAGTTCGAGTAAGCTACTCTCTGCACATATAGATTCTTCAGAACCAGAGTATCATCATGATGACAAAAAAATATGGTAATAAATGCGGCATAGTAATGCGCACAGCTGTTTGTTTTTTTCTCGCCACCACCTGCCTCTCCTTAACCGGCTGTGCGACCACAGAAGGCATGTTCAGTTCCTGGTCTGTTTTCGGCCTAGGCGGAGAAAAGGAAGAAGAATTTGAACCAGCGGACAAGTTGATTGTGCAGGGCATGGAGTCCTACAAGATAGGCAGGTACAATACTGCTATGAAGCATTTTCAGGAGATCAAGGATCGTTACCCTTTTAGTCCTGAAGCCCTGCTGGCTGAATTAAAACTGGCCGACTGCGAGTATTATAACGACAAGTACGAAAAGGCCAAAGAGCTGTACAAAGAGTTTGAGGAAAAGCATCCCGCCAACGAGGCTATCCCCTATGTCATGTTCCAGATCGGCATGTGCGATTATTCCCGCACTGATCGCATTGACCGGGATTCGACAGGAGCTCAGGATGCTATCAAATCGTTCTCCCGTTTATTACGTAGTTATCCAGATTCACCATATACAAAAGAAGCCAAGGCGAGAATTCGAGCAGCCCGTGAATTTATTGTTAATCATGAATACTATGTCGCGGTCTTTTATGTCCGTACGAAAAAATATGATCAGGCCAAGCATCGCCTGAAATATATTCTCACTATGTATCCTGACGCCTCAATTACTCCAAAGGCAAAATTCTTGCAGGAAAGGCTGGCAGCCGGTGATCCGCCCAAATGGGGTCTGGACAAGTGGCTCCCGGAATTAGTCATGCCGGACTGGCATTTGACTGATATCGGCATCGGCACGCAGGATGACGACATAGATAACCAAATCGGCCAATAAGGGAACACTTACTTATATGGGATTGCTGAACAGCGACAAACTCCTTGACCTGCTTATCTCGCAGCGCTTATTGACAGCGAAACAGAAGCAGTTTGTGCTCCGCCATAAGGAACGGCAAAGCCAACAGCTTATCAAGCTTCAGGGCGGGCAGAAACAGGCCGGGCGTGGGTATCCTGATATGGTGGATATCCTTGCCTCTCTGAAATTAGAAGTTGCGACGGAAAAGCAGCCGAGAATCCTCACAGAAGAACTGATCATGCGGGCGGTGAGCCGCAAATTAGGCATTCCTTTTAAAAAGCTTGATCCCCTTGAGCTGGATATCGAGATCGTCACCAAGACTATCCCCCGTTCCTTTGCCATTAATCACCTGATTCTCCCCTTTGAGATCCGCAACGGCGTATTGCAGGTCGTAACCTACGACCCGGATAACAAAACCCCTTTGCAGGATATTGAGCAGGTCAATCAGACAGAACTGAAGCCCTACCTCAGCACCCGCTCCGATATCAGAAAAATCCTCTCTGAATTTTTCGGTTTTCAACGCTCCATTACCGCCGCAGAAAGCCAATTTTCATCGACAGGCAGTGCTTCAACAGTGGATATCGGCAATCTGGAGCAGTATGTTAAGCTTTCCAGCGCCCAGGAACTCAGCTCCACGGATCAGCATATCAAAGCGGCGGTCAACCATCTGTTCAACTACGCTCTGGAGCAGCGAGCCAGTGATATTCATGTGGAGCCCAAACGGGACAGCTGTCTGATTCGCTACCGAATCGACGGTATTCTGCACACGATTTATAAACTTCCCAAGGCGGTGCATTCAGCCATTACTTCTCGCATCAAGGCCTTGGCCCGTTTGGACATTGCTGAAAAGCGCAGGCCCCAGGACGGCAGGATCAAAATCGGGCAACGAGACGGCAAAGAAGCCGAACTGCGTGTTTCAACCATTCCGGTGTCCTTCGGGGAAAAAACCGTGATGCGTATCCTGGATACCAATGTTATTTTTCAGGATCTGAATGAGCTGGGTTTCTCCAAGCGAGATAAGGCAGTCTATAATTCCTTTATCACCGCACCGCATGGAATTGTGCTGGTAACCGGGCCCACCGGAAGCGGTAAATCCACCACCCTCTATTCCACTCTGAAGAAGATCGCCTCACCGGAGATCAATATCGTCACGGTGGAGGATCCGGTAGAAATGGTGCATGAGGATTTTAACCAGATCTCGGTACAGCCTCAGATTGATGTGACCTTTTCCACCATCCTGCGCAATATCCTACGCCAGGACCCTGATGTGATCATGATCGGTGAGATCAGGGATTTTGACACAGCCACCCATGCGGTTCAGGCTGCCCTAACCGGCCACCTCGTTTTTTCCACCCTGCACACCAATGATGCGGTTTCCACCATTGTGCGCCTGCAAGACCTCGGTCTGGAACCCTTCCTGATCGGCTCCACCATGCTTGGGGCCTTGGCCCAACGCCTTGTTCGGAAGATTTGCCCCCATTGCATTGAGCCCTATCAGGTCGATATTGAGGAATTACAAAAAATGGGTTTTCCGATTTCCGGCCAGGGCCAGATAGAGCTGAAGCGGGGAAAAGGATGCAAGGAGTGCCGTAAGACGGGTTATTCTGGAAGAATGGGGGTCTTTGAGGTTTTTCCTTTATCGGATAAGATCAAAAAAATGGTGGCGGATAAGGTCACCGATGCCGAGCTGCGTCAGGTTGCCATCCGCGAGGGTATGACCACCCTGAACGAAGATGCCTGGCAAAAGGTGCGTAACGGCTTGACTACGGTTGAGGAGGCGTTGCGGATTAGTGGGGACATGTAAAATAGCATCCCAAATCGCCATTTTTGGTATCAGACAGATTGCCAGGATTCTAGACGTAGATCCGATGGCTCTCTATCATTATGTTCAAAATAAAACGCCCGGCACTAAGACGTAGCACCGGGCGTTACAACGAGTTTGATTTCCTCGTATTGTACTTTACTCGTACTTTATTCGTACTTTAATCGTTTACTCTTCGCCTTCCTCTTCCTCTTCCTCAATCGGGGTAGCGTCCTCATCATCAGGAGCAGGCAAGACCATCTCGGCAGCGTCCTCCATCGCCTCGATAGCCTCCTCTAAGGTTTCAGGAACAGCAGGCACTGCGACCGCAGATGCTGCGGCGGCAGCCCGCGCTTTGATCATTTCAATCAGCTTCTGAAGATTTTCAAGTGCCTGCTTATCAATCTCTTCAAGTTCCATCGGCGCACAACGCTTATCGGTCTTTTGCAGAGCAACGATCATGTCCCGCGTAATAGGAATCGGAGCGCAACCATGGCCTGTCTCGCAAACCATATCCCATTGAGGTTTTGCCTGGGCATGACAGGAAAGGCAATCCTGACCAAAGGCGGTCTTCACTTCTTCTCCGCCTCGGCTTGCTATCTTGGTTCCTTCTGCAGAGACATCAAGGGTGAAAAATTCCCAATCATTTGTCGCCGCATTAAAGCCTGCCTCTCGCTTGACCATCGCCTCACCGGGGACGATTTGGATAACGGTTCCCGGAGGATAAACACCGCCTTCCTCTGAATTCGCAACTGCTTCAGTTGCATCAATATTGCCTAACAGATTTCCGACGTACATTCCACGCACTGGTTGCATATCACGAATACAACCAAAATCTTTATCTGCTATCTCCATTGTTTTTTCAGCAGTATTGGAGTCATCAATAAGAATTTCCTCCTGAGGTACGACGACTCCAGTCTCTTGAGGCGCGGCTTCCTTGACCTCAGGTGCTGCGACAGAAACCACCGGTCCCTCTGCCTTCGGCTGCTCCTTACTTGGCTGCTCACAAGCCGATAATGATAAAAGCAATGACAGACTACTGAACAAAACAACTGTTTTGGTAATACGCATGTGAATTTTCCTCTCAGGTTATAGTAAACGCATTATCCTCCTTCTCGATAATGCATTGTATAAGGCGTTAGTTTCCTCTGTCAATCCTTTGGTTCAAAAAATTAAACAAAGTTGCATTTTTTCAACTATGCAGCTTTTCCGCTAATCCAGAAAAACGCTGGGTTTTTCGCCTGACCGTTATTGCTCTTATTTCCGGAGATGCACAGAAGATGAGTCTTTTACGGGCTCGGGTAATACCGGTGTAGAGAAGCTCCTGGCTGAGTACCCGGCTCTCTTCCTCAGGCAAGAGAAGGAGAACCTGATCAAACTCCGATCCCTGAGCCTTATGAATCGTAATGGCATAGGCGGTCTCATGCTCAGGTAAGCGAGCAGGGCTGATTGAGGAAAGGGTGTTGTCCGGTCGTCGGAACCAGGCTCGCAAACGTCCCTTCCCATCCTGCCAAAGGATGCCAGTGTCTCCGTTAAAGAGTTGCATTTCATACTGATTGCGGAGAATGATGATCGGTCGTCCCTGGTACCATTCCGTGTTTTGTGGAGAAATCAAGCCAGCTCGTCGAAGGACCTGGGTCACCAAGGTATTGATGCCTTTAACCCCGTCCGGCCCCCTGCGCAGGGCGCAGAGGAAACGAAACTTTTCCATTGCGACAAAGGCTTGTTCCGGCGAGGAGGCAGTCAGCATGGGTTGAAATCCTTTTCGGATCCGGTCCTCAAGCCAGTGCTCCCGCTTCACTCCAGTATACTGCACTCTTTCCACATCAGCAAAATTATCTGCCAAGGTTCTGTTCATCTGCTCCACAGAACCGCTTTTTACTGCGGCAGCAAGGCATCCTATACCGCTGTTATCCTGAAAACGATAACTGGTACGCAGAAGGACCAAGGAGTCTGCCAGGGTAGGGTCGGCTGTTTTGTCGGATGAGGAGGAGGGCAAATTAGAAATTCCAGTCAGCTGCTCCAGTTCTGCGCAGAGCTGCGGCGACCAACCGAGTTCATCGTTGCCGCAGAGATCGGCAAACAGGCTGCCAGCTTCTACCGAGGCGAGCTGATTGCGATCCCCGAGCAGGATAATGCGCGTCTTCTCCGGCAGGGCCTC
>JBATKL010000169.1:0-17408 GCA_049669385.1 Candidatus Electrothrix sp.
GGGTGGCAATGCCGGCATGATCTGTGCCTGGTACCCAGAGGGTGTTATCACCCTTCATGCGGTGGTAACGGGTCAGCAGATCCTGGAGAGTGTTGTTCAGAGCATGGCCGATATGGAGCACCCCGGTGACGTTGGGCGGAGGAATAACGATAGAAAAGGCATTCTTGCCCTCTGTCATTTCGGCACTGAAGGTCTTGTGTTCCAGCCAGTATTCGTACCAGCGCTGTTCTACTTCTTCAAAGGCATAGGCTTTGGGGAGGTCGTATTTGCTCGAAGTCTGCTCTGGGGTGGTTTCTTTTGTCATGGTATTCAATACAATGTAATGGAAGTAAAAAAGAAGAGACGTGGGTATTGTCAGGGTATTGTCAACAAGGTGGCAATATATAACAGGGGGGAGAAGGGTTCAAGGAATACCGGAGCCTTTAGCGATTAATCAGGCCCTTTTATCTGGTTATAAAGAGAGGTCAGGGTACGCTGATTTTACTCTGTGGTATAAAGGGCAGGGTTGCTGTTTCTTTTTAATGCTTTGAATTAGCTGTTAAAGTGGGCGGGGAAGATTAGTGTGAACTGCTGTTTCCGCTTCTCTAAATAGAAATTTGGGGTATCAACAGAGTTCGTTATAGACGGGTAAAATCAACACGGCCACAGTATGCGTATCTTTCTTATATGTAAGATGAGTATTTATTAATCTTCAAAAATTATTGAGTAAGTTACATGTTTGTCACGGAAGGGTATAATATTTTATACCTGCTTGGGTGAAACATGCTCTTGTCACAAGGAAGTATAGTATTTTATACTTGATTTTATTTTTTTGACATGTGTTTTTTCGAGACTAACGTGTTGATTTTTTTGCCGGTGCCTGATGTTTCTTCTTGAAGAGAGATTGCAGTGGGATTAAATATTGAAATGTAGTGAATTTATTTGACAAATTTAATTTTTATTGTTTTATACTTAGCATTATTTGTTATTAAAAGTGTCAGGTAACCATTATTGCCATATTTCAAACGAATTCCAAGCGAAGTCTGGTATAATCGGTGAAAGAAACCTACCAGTCCATATTTTAATGATAAATTAACAAGGTGTGTATCTGGTCAATGCGGTGTTAAAATATTTTCTTTTGTCGGTAATAAGAGTTATTCTTCCAATCCTCAGAAAGCCTCTCCGTAGATACTGATTGCTCTCGTGGAGTGTTTCAAATTCAGCTGAATGAAGAAACAAAACGGGTGTTTTCTTGTTTAAAGGCAAACGTATAAGAGCTGTTTAATGAAAAAGGTATTGCTGGTAGATGACGATGAAATGATCCATGAGATCGTAGATTCTACACTGGGTAATTACAAGGAAATATTTCAAATATCACATGCTTACGATGTTAAGGATGCGGTTAGGCAAGTGGAGAGAGGGGATATTTCTCTTGTTATTACTGACCTGGTTATGCCGGGGGGAGATGGCTTTCAGCTCTTATCGTATATCCAAAAAAAGCATTCTGATATACCGAGAATAGTTATTACCTCCTATGACCTGCCTGAATTAAAGAACAGGTTGATGGGTAAGGCCTTTCAGGTTTTTAAAAAACCGCTTGCCTCCGAAGAACTTGCCGATGCGATACTGAGAGGCCTAAAAACGCAGCAGAAGAAAGGCGATTTGGGTAAGTTTTCGGTTGTCGGCATTGTACAGCTGATGGAAACAGAAGAGACGACCTGTCGTCTTGATGTCCATAATTGTGGTGAGCATCAAGATATTGATCATTGTATTGAGCATAAATGCAATGAGTACAAAGGGAGTCTTTTTCTTGTCCACGGAAAAATCTATGATGCTGTTTGTGGCAAAGTGGTCGGTGAAGAAGCTGTCCTCAAGCTGCTCAGTATGGAAGGGGTGCAAGTCAGCAGCTGCACGTTAAAAGATGATGTAGTGAGAAGAGTGCATAAAAGCAATCAGAATTTGCTGATCAACGCCATGATTCAGAAAGATAATCAGGGCGATGATGCAGAATCTGATCCGGTTCCCCAGCATGAACTTTTGGATAAAGGTATTCAACTCTGCGAACGGCTGGAGTTGAAAAAAGCCCAGAAGAAACTTATGGACTTTGTCCGCGATAACCGACAGAGTGCCCAGGGCTGGTTGTGGCTTTCCCGTTCGTTGACAGAGCTGCCGAAAATTAAAAAGGCGTTGGGTGAGGCCTATAAATGCTCCCCTAAGGAACCGCATATCCTTGAAGATGTAGAGAAAACTCGTCTTTTCAAGGGGGAGGGCAAGGTTGTTCGCTGTCCCTTCTGTTATGCCCCTATGGAACCACTGGCTGTATTTTGTTCGTATTGCAGGGCAAATGCTCTTTCTGACTCTTCAACGCTCGCTCAAATTGATCCCTACAAGGTAGAGCGAAAAATGGTTCAGCAGGCTGCAAAACGTTTTGAACGGGTGCTGGCCGATGAAGTAAATCCAAGACTGCTCTACTATGCCGGAGCTGCTTATCTCAATCTGAACGACTTTGAAAAGGCATTGACCTATTTCGATCTTTTGTTGCCCATTGTGCAGGTTGAGAGTAAATATCATAAGGTTGCTGATCAGGTTAATGAAATTGTTGGGTATATAGCCTCAAACCAAAGGTCGGAGTCAGGAGATGAGAAAGCAGAAAACAGCTGGCACGAGCAGAAAGAACGAAAAGAAAAACGTTTAATCACCAATCGGCCCTCCAGAAAAACGGTTTTGGTTGTTGAAGACAGCCCGACAACCAGGAAGGTCATTAAAATGACCCTGACCAGCGGTGATTTCCGAGTCGTTGAAGCTGCTGACGGGGTAGAAGCATTAAGCAGGTTGAACGAGGAACGACCGGATCTCGTTCTGCTTGATATTATGCTGCCGAAGATTGACGGATATAGAGTTTTGTCTATTCTTAAGAAGAATAGTGATACAAAAGATATACCTGTTGTTATGTTGACAAGTAAAAATAGGATAATCGATAAGGTGAAGGGGAGGCTGTCTGCTGCCAGTGCTTATCTGACAAAGCCGTTTAAGCCTGCCGAACTTATTGATATGGTGAACTCGATAATTGTCAAAGACGGAGCGAACGCTGAACAATCAGCTGAAACACCGCCTGAATGACAGTTACGAGATGTATTCTTGATGGTTTGTGAAAAAGTTCAATTTTCCGAAAGCTTATTTTGTAACTCATTGAGTTGCGGTGAGCTGCTTGTCATTTTCTGACTTTTTGCGAATACATCAATCTTTTACTGATTTAAAAAATAAAAAAGGGAAAATATGTCTGCAAGGAAAATACTGATTGTTGATGACAGTCCAACAGAGCTTAAATTGATAACCGATGTGTTTAACACACCTGAATATGACGTTGTCACTGCCGGAGACGGTGAGGCAGGGGTGGAAATGGCTGTGGCGGAAAAACCTGAGCTGATCATCCTTGATGTTGTTATGCCGAAAATGAATGGATTTCAGGCATGTAGAAAGATTAAATCCATACCGGAACTCGAGAATATTCCGGTTATTCTGCTGACCAGCAAAAATCAGAAGTCGGATGAATTTTGGGGAAAAAAACAGGGGGCTAACGTGTACCTGACAAAACCCTTTAATACCGACGAAGTGCTGGAGGCGGTAACCAAGCTTCTTTCCTGATTTTTTTCGAGCTATCCAAGAATGTCGAGAATATCGAGAATGATCGAGAATGAGAATAGGTAACGATATGAGCAGCAGAGTAGACTCTTCCTCTGATCTTTCAGAATTGCTGCGCACTATTGATCAGGAAATAACAGAGGCCGTGCTGGAGTATGGCGACGGCCTGGAAATTACCTCTGACGATAAGCAGCAGGAAATCGGGAGGCATATATGCTTTGACCTTGGTGACAGGCGCTTGGCCGTACCTTTGTCACTGGTTGTTGAAGTAGGAGAACTGGAGAATATCCGCCCCTTGCCTTTTTTGCCGGAGTGGGTTCAAGGGGTGACCAATATACGTGGGGAAATCGTCTCTGTTACTGATATCGCACTTTATTTTAATATTTCCAAAAAATCGAATAAAAGGAAACATCGTGCTGTTATCATTATTCATAACGGCGAGGTGAAAACCGCCGTTGTTGTTGATCGTATCACGGCAACCCGTATGTTGTACCAAAAGGAGGGCACCGAGAGGGAAGAAGAAACGGAGCAGACTGTTCTCTCCAATTTTTTGTCCGGTTCAGCGGTGTATCATTCCGGTGAAAAAGAGGAAGTGGTCCAACTTTTTGATGGTGAACAATTGCTTTCATCTATACGGATATAATGAGAAGTGGATCGGAGAGAGTAGATGAAGAGCAGCTTGGGTAGTGAGATCATGACTGGATTTATCGGGGAGGTAGAAGGATACCTGCCTGATATGAGCCGTTGCCTTGAGACCCTGCAGCAGGATCGAGCACATAGGCCGTCATTAGCAGAACTGCACCGGATAACCCATACCATCAAGGGTGCAGCCGCAATGGTTGGCTTGGACGACTTGAGCGGTATCGGTGACGTTCTGGAAAAAGTGATGGAGAACATTCTCGGCGCTTCTCTGATTTTGGACGATGAAACCATCACCCTTTTGGGAGATGCAACCCAGCGTATTGACAGCTACTGCATGATGCAGCGAGCGGGAAGGCCGGATGAAGGTCAGCTTTTTCGGCAAACCATTGCAGAAATTGAGGAAAAACTTTGCAAGAGCACTGTTGAATCATGCGATGTTGAGGGGAGCTCAGAGAGTTGCAATCCCGAAACTATTCTCTTTGAGGAAAGTGAGGAAAGCATAGAAGAAGAGCCCTCAATAACTGAAGCATCACCGGATGCGTTGGATAACGATCTTGGTTTGGCAGAAGAGGATGCGGACGATTTCTTTGCTGATGCCGGGAGCTTGTTTGACGAAATATCCTTACCTGTTTCACCAGTTGAAGAGGCTATGGATGACGATCTTCTTTTTCAGGATGTTGCGGAAGAAGAGGATGATTTGTTTGATACATCAGGAGCAGCCCTTGCTTCCGGCGGTAGAGAGCAAACGGAGCAAACCGGCCAAGACAATGACGGAATGGAGAATATTGACCCGGAACTGCTGGAATGCTTTCGTGAGGAAACAGAAGAACATCTGGAAAATATCGACAGCTGTCTGAATAGCCTCGGTGTCGAGATCGTCGACTCCGTCGAACTTAGCCCGCCCACTCAAGAAATACTTCACTCCCTTCGCCGTTCCGTGCATACCCTGAAAGGTGCAGCCGCAGTCATCGGTATTGAGCCGATTGCAGCTTGGGGCCATGATTTTGAGGATTTCCTTGATTGGCTGCACGATGAGGCACGAAGGCTCGATCCTGTCACTGTTGCCGCTCTTCGAGACGGAGCAGACTTGTTGGCATCCCTTGCTGAGGAACCGACACGCCCTGCGGAGAAAGAAAAACAACGAATCAGAGCAAAATTTGCGGATATTACCGAGGCATTTTCCCCAGAATCTTCCTTAGGATCTGCGGCTGACGAGAATAATACAGGTGATAAGGGCGAGGAAACAGGTTCGTTCTTAGACCTGTTAGACCTGAGCCCAGACAGTGCGACTGATTTTTTTACTGAGGATGATAGCGAAGAATCGGCAGAGGCTGTGGAAGACGATTTTCTTTTTCAGGATGCTGACGAAGAGGAGGATTTTTTTGGATCTGTTGTCGCGGGACTCTCTGAGTCGACAGAAGATCCTGAAGACCCCTTTGTTGCTGCCGGAATACTGGAAAAAGAGCAAAGCCAAGCCACAGCTGAGGCAATTGACCCGGAATTGCTGGAATGTTTTCGTGAGGAAACAGATGAGCATCTGGAGAATATCGATGACTGCCTAAATCGACTTGGTGTCCAGATTACCGCACCCGTAGAACTCACTGCTACCACTCGGGAGACGCTCCATTCCCTCCGTCGTTCCGTGCATACCCTGAAAGGTGCTGCCGCAGTCATTGGTATTGAACAGGTTGCTGCTTGGGGCCATGATTTTGAAGATTTTCTTGATTGGTTGCACGATGAGGCGGGAAAACTGAGCGCTCCTATTATCGCCTTGCTCCGTCAAGGATCTGATTTGCTTGCAGATATAGCTGAAGACCCAGCCTGTTCAGTAGGGCAGAGGAAAGATGATTTAATCGGACAGTTTAACAAGATAATTGCAGGCAATGCTGGAGAAGGGGATATTCTCCTTCTTGAGGAAGAAGAGGAGCAAGAGGAATCTGTTGATCAAGCCTTTTTTCGAGAGGAAGAAGGTGCAGATAACTTTTTTGATGAATTGCCGGAAATTTCTGGAGCTGATGAACAGATTGATGAAGAAGATATTGATGAAGAACTCCTCCAATGCTTCCATGAAGAAGCAGAAGAGCATCTCGACAATATCGATCGACAGCTGAATCATCTCGGCATGACGGTTTCCGGTGAGACAGAACTCTCAGATCTCAGACGAGGATCCCTGCATTCTATCCGGCGCTCGGTACATACCCTTAAAGGGGCTGCCGCAGTCATCGGTATTGAATCCATCGCAGCGTGGGGCCATGATTTTGAGGATTTTCTTGATTGGCTGCATGATGAAGCACGAAGTATACATCCTGAAGCTGTAGAGGCGATGCAGGAAGGCGCAGACATTCTTGTTCGCCTTGTTGAAGATCCGAAGTGTTCTGTTCGTGCTGATCAGCAAGGTGTTCTGAGCAAATTTACTCGGATTACAACGGATGATGTCCGAGATGCTGTTGGAAAATCATCCGTAGATAATATTTATAATATAAATAAGGTGTCCAATCTGGACAAGGGAGCTGCTGAGAGTGCAGATCTCTCGTCAGATCTCTCGTTATCCTCTGCTCACGTATCAGGGGAAAAGACACAGACCGCTCCTGTCCGGCAAAGCCAAAGTCCAAGCCAAAGCAAGAGAACAGCAACACTGCGTGTAGATATCAACAAAATTGATCAGATGGTAGGCCTGAGCGGTGATATGGTCATTAATCTGAGCAGTTTTGAGGATTCCATGGATGCTGCATCCGGGACGATGAAAGAACTCGACATGATCCTTCAGCGTCTGAAAAATATCAACTCCAGCTTAGAGGCGGGTTATGAGCTGGCCTCGATTCCTCATCTCGGTAGCCAAGATAATTCTCAGGTTTCCGGCATTACTGAGGACTTCGACCCTCTGGAAATGGACAGGTATTCGGAGTTAAATATTCTTATTCGTTCTCTGAGTGAGGCGGTCAGTGATCTTGATTCCATTATGGGCCAGAATGCCTTGGATAATGTTGTTTGGCAGAAGACTGTTGAACGGCAGGGTATGGTTCTGAAGGAATTGCAGAATAGAATGATGGGCGTCCGTATGACACCTCTCTCAACTCTGTCAAGCAGGATGCATCGAACTGTCCGAGAAGCTGAGCGAACAACCGGACATCCTGCGCGATTAACCATTGATGGTGAATCCATCATGATGGATACCCGGGTCTGGGATGTTATGGCGGATCCACTCATGCACATTCTCCGTAATGCTGTAGCGCATGGCGGACGCTTACTTCAGAAGGGCGAGGGGGAACCCCTCTCTGTTACTCTTCAAGCGAGAAGAAAAGGGGGCCAGTGTACTCTCCGGGTCAGTGATAACGGAAAAGGACTCGATTACGAGGCAATCCGAGTTAAAGGAATGAAGTTGTACCCGAATGATCGGGTCAATCTGATGAGCAATAATGAACTGGCTGATTTGATCTTTAGGCATGGTTTTTCCAGTACCGGTTCTATAACCAATATTGCCGGTCGCGGTGTTGGGATGGATGTTGTTCGCGATGCGATTGATCAGCTGAACGGCTCAACCGAACTTATTTCCGAACGAGGACAGGGAACTGAATTTATTATGCGTCTTCCGGTTGCTGTTGCCCAGCTGCCAGCCATTCTTGCCCGCTTCGGAACCCAGGTTTACGCTATTCCTATGCATGACTTAGCAAGTGTTGTTCGAGCCACTCCTGAAGAGAAAAAAGGGCGTGAATATACCTTTGACGGAGAGATCATACCGCTCCTGCATCCTGCCAACGTACCGGGATTTGAGACAGGCACACGGTATATTAAAGAAAATCTTACTGAAGACGATCAGGCTCTCCTTATTGTGCATGCCGGAAGAAAACGGGCTGCCATCCTTTGTGAACAGCTCATCGGACAGAGAGATATTGTTTTTAAGGACCTAGGAACGCATTTGCATAATGTGCCGTGCATTTCAGGCGTTACCATTATGGGTAATGGTACCCTGATTCCTATTCTTCAGGTCGAGGAAGTTCTCCAGAAATGGACCTCTGTGATCAAAAGGACGGACGAAAGTGTTACCGTCCGGCCTGCTAAAGAGCGCGGACCTTTACGTATTCTTGTTGTTGATGACTCTATTAGTGTGCGAAAAGTGGTTTCTAACTTCATTATCCAGCAGGGTTGGATTCCTATCGCGGCTCGAAACGGTATTGAGGCTATAGAGGAAATACGTCGAGAAAAACCAGATGTTATTCTGCTTGATGTTGAGATGCCTCGAATGAACGGTTTTGAGGTCTTGCAAGCCCTGCAGGCCCAGCCTGAGTTACGGGACATTCCCGTTGCTATGCTCACATCGAGAAGTGCAGGTAAGTACCAAGAAAAGGCAAAGGGCTTGGGAGCACGGGGCTTTATGACAAAGCCTTTCAAGGAGGAAGAAGTCATTCGTTTTATTCATAAGGAGACATCAGATGAATAGGTCTAATTATACCGACAATCTTACTGATTATAAAAAATGAAAAAAGTTTGTTTGGTAAAAGGGGGGAATTTTGTTTTGGGGATTGAGGCCCGTTATATTATCTCTCGCCAAAATGGGGTGTTATCTCGGGAAGCAGCGAGCAAGGAAACAGAGGTCTTTCATCTCGGCTCTCTCCTCGCCCGAAAAAATTGCGAACACCCGGAACCCGGCTCGGTTTTTCTTCAGTTGCATAAAGGAGAGAACACCTTTTTTTTATTGGTTGATCAGGTCATTGATGAAATAGAACTGCCTGAGCAAACGACCCGCTTACCGCCTCCTTCACCTGAACTTGCTGAACAGTTATGTCCGCAGGTTGTAGTCTGTATGAATCTCGTTGTGCTGCTGTTGGATCCTGCTCAGATTATGCCTGTTGCTCGACAGTTGGGCCAAGGCATTGGGCTCCTTGCCGCAGAACATTGGTCGCAGGCAAGAGGAAAAAACGTATATGAACAACCGCCTGTCCCTGTTGATTTTAGTGCTCAGGAGCCTGCACAAGGAAGAAGAAATATTCCGGAGCCCGCAGTCCCGAACAGGAAGATTCAGAAGAATAACAAGAGACCCAAGTCGGTAGATGAAGAAACTTTTAAACGCGTGATGGCTTGGACCATCGCCCAGTTTAAACAAGGTAAGGTTGGCGCAGAGCAGCTGACGGCGGACCAACTCCCCCCAGGATTGGTACAGCAGGAAGGCGTGGGGGACACGGTTATCCAGTACCTGATTGATCAGATATCTCTTCGGTGTCAGGAAAGTATAACTTTGACTCGACCGGGAGAACAGCATGGCGATTAAGAAAAAAAAATCTGCCAAGGCAACAGCAAAAACAGTTTCTGTGTCCTTGGATGCTGACGAAATCCTAGAGAGAAGACCAGTTCTGCTTTTTACTGCTGGTCAGATTGACGAAGTGCTGGCGGAGGCTGAAATTCAAACGCTGCCTTTTGCATCAGACTATCTTCTTGGTCTCTGTGCCTGGCGAAAGCAGGTGTTACCGATAATCGACCTTGTTCGATTTTTTGGACTGCATTCGTCAGGAAAAGAAGCGGAGAAGGAGGAGGGACGATACTTGGTTGTGCGTACAGTTGATACAGTATCACCCGAGAATGAGAGCAATCTCCCTTCTGCAAAGATGATCCTGCGTTGTGTCCTCAAAGTTTCGGATCAAATTATCAGTGGAGATGTTCCTACAGAATACGAAGCTGTTTATCCAAAACAGGCGGGATTTATTCCGTTTTTTGTTCGAGGCCTCTTTCGAGGAGAGAAAGAATTATTTATTCTGCCTGATATTGCAGCAATAATACATTCAAATTCTCAGGGTGATGTGGAATAAAAAGAGAAGCTTTGCAGCTTGCATGCAGCGTCACGATATATCAGCCGATGGCCTGATAGGGAATATATTGTTAATATATTGTTTAGATTACGCTGTAAGCAGAGACCGCTCATAACGGTCTCTGGCACCGACGCTTTTTTTAGAAAAAGGTTAAAACAAGCAGTTACCTGTTCGAAGACTCGTGTCGGGTAATTTTTTCAAAGGAGAAAAAATGGCACAGAAGGCTAAGGAAAAAAAGATGTTGAATACAAAGAAGCTGTTTCGCGGTGGACAGACGATTAGGGGGAAGTTGCTGTTTTGGATCCTTATTATTTCGCTGGTACCAATGGCTGTCATCGGCTTTGTCAGCTATAAATACTCGTCTTCCTCATTGCAGCGCCAATCCTTTGAACAGTTGGAGACAACCTTGGCGTTTCAGCATCAGGCGCTTCGTCGATATTTTGATCAGCAGGCCAAAAAACTGGAAAACATTTCCGTTAATATGCGCGTCTTCCAGGAAGAGGCCTATACAAAGCTTTCTGCTGTCAGGGCGCTGCAGAAAAAACAGGTGCAATCCTATTTCAAGGTGCGTTTTGAGGATGCCAAGATGTTTGGTGAGAGTCCTCAGCAGCAGCAGGTCTTTGGAGATCTCCTGAAAAATACAGGTGTTGATCCGGGGGGCGAGTTTGTTGAATTCTTGGAAGATTGGCTTGTAAATCGGGATTTTGATTCCCTTACTCTGCTCAGTCAGGACGGAAAGGTTGTTTTTTCCACGGATCAGAAAGTAGAGCGGGGTGCTTCGGTTCAGGAAGGTACATCAGAATGGGAAGCGATTCAGAAAGGTATGCTGGAAACACGTTTTATAGACTATCGCCTCTCTTCTTTTTTAAGTCTAAAGCATGTTGCCTATTTTACCACTCCTTTGTTCAGTGCTGACCAAACAACCGGCCTTTTGCTTTTTCGTCTTAAAGATACTGCGTTGGACAGTATTATGAAGGATCCGACCGGATTGGGTAAAACAGGTGAAACCTACATGGTCGGTATGGATGGTATGTTTCGCTCCAACGCTCGCCATTTCGAGGAGCCCACCATTGCCAACCCCTCCTTTCTTGTTGATACTGAAAGTATTGTTTATGCCTTGGCAGGTGAGGATGGAGAGGGGACAGTTGTGAACTACCTTGGTAACACGGTTCTTTCTGCCTATACAGCAGTCAGTATCTACGGGACTACTTGGGTTCTTATGGTTGAAATAGATCAGGGAGAAGCAGCGGTTCCGAATGTAGAAAAAGGAAAGAAGGATATTCTTTCTCAGCTTGCTGAAACATACAAGTTTCCTGATCTCTATCTTGTTTCTCAGGACGGGTATGTTTTCGCCTCTGCCGAACATAAAGAGGATTACTTGACCAATGTTCTTTCCGGTCCTTATGCCGACTCAATGTTTGGAAAATCGGTTCAAGAGGTCCTGAAGACCAAAGAAATGGCAATCAGTGATTACGCATTTTATGAACCGGCAGGAGGGAAAGCAGCCGCCTTCATGGCCGTTCCGGTCATGAACAGAGATGAACTCTCTATGATCGTTGTTCTCCAAATATCCAATGAGCCGATTAATGAAATCATGGAAATTCGGCAGGAATTCGAGAAGGAATCTGGGCAGGCTGAATTAGAAGGGCATACCGAAATGATCCATGTGGATACCTACCTTGTCGGCCCAGATAAGTTATGGCGTTCAGAGGCGCGGGATGCGCAAAAGTACAACGTGAATTCTACCCTCTTGAATTCAAAGGTAAAGGCGGATACAAAAGCTGTCAATCTGGCTCTTGCCGGTAAAAGCGATACGCAGATCATGGTGAACAGTCTGGGAGAAAAAGCATTAACCTCCTGGGCTCCAGTCCAATATAAGGGCCTCAATTGGGCTATTATCAGTGAAGTTGCTCAGGGAGAGGTTGATAAGCCTGTTATGCAGTTGCTGCGAATTATCGGCTTGCTTGCTTTTCTTGCTGCGGTGGCAATTATTTTTGTCAGTTTACGTGTTGCTGGTGGTGTAACCAAGCAGACTGATGAGATTATGCAGGGTATTGCAAAGGTTGAAAAAGGTGAATACGGTGAGCAGGTTAAGGTGACTAGTGAGGATGAGCTGGGGCAGATGGCTGGTTCCTTTAATCAGATGACCACAACTATTCAAGACCTTATTGAGTCCCGGCAGAAAGAGCATGATGAGCTCCAGGATTCCATTATTCGGCTTCTTGAAGAAATTACCGAGTTGGCTGATGGTGACCTCAGTATTCGAGCCACTGTTACAGAAGATGTTATCGGAACCTTGGCTGATTCGCTGAATTTGATGCTTGAGGAGCTGGGAACGGCTTTTGTCAGGATTAAACAGACTGCTGAGCAGGTTGGTTCTACGGCAAACATTCTCAGTGAGTCAACAGGAGAATTGGCAGGTCAGAATAATAATCAGTCAAGCATGATTAATGAGGCGGTAGAAGAAATTAATCTGTTGACCAGTGCAATCAGGAGCGCGGCTGAGCAGGCGAATCAGTCAGCGAGCTTTTCTAGGGAGTCCAGTCAGGTTGCTGCGGAGGGTGCCCAGGCGGTACGTGAGACCAGTCAGTCTATGGAAGCCATTCGTGGCAATGTGCAGAATACAGCTCGTTCCATTAAGCGTCTTGGGGAAAGCTCACAGGAAATTAGTGATTTTGCTCGAACAATTAACGAGATTTCTGATCGTACCTCTATCTTGGCTTTGAACGCCTCCATTCAGGCAGCAGCAGCTGGTGAGGAAGGACGTGGTTTTGCCGTTGTTGCTGAAGAAATTCAGCGGTTGGCTGAGCGAGCCGCTGTTTCTACTCGGCAGATTGAAACATTGATTAAAAATATTCTCGGCGAGATCACCGAGGCTGGTGTCAGTATGGATTCCAGTATTCAGGAGGTGGTTCGCGGGACCACGCTTTCCCAAAATGCTCTTGCAAGGCTGGATGAAATTACAGAGCGTTCAAATGAGGTCTTTGAACTTATTCAGGGCGTTGCCTCTGCGTCTCAGCAGCAGGCGGATACAACGGCGATCTTGGCGACATCAATGGGTGAGATCGGCAGTATCAGTCTGGAAACAGCTGAAGAGGCTATGGGGGCCTCGGTCTCCATGCAGGAAATGGCGGTTATGGGCGATGATATGTTGCAGGCTGTTGCCTCCTTTAAACTTGAGGCGGAAAAGCAGGCCGATGATGCTGCCGCTGAAGTTTTGGACGCGGATGTGCTTAATGCCTAAGCTCCGTTAGCTCCATTGAATTGCGGAAATGACACTCGCTGAAAACGATAATTGAACAACTGAAAAAGGTTGAAAGGAATGAAGAAAAACAGATGGAATATTCTGTGGGGCTGCTGTCTGTGTATTGCGGTTGTCATGCCCGGACAGAGTTCAGCAGGAATCAAAATCGGTCAATCCTGTGCATTGACCGGCCCCGCAGCATTTCTCGGACAGCAGTTTCATAAGGGGGCAATGGCTTACTTGAAGACACATGCTGGAAATGATATCGAACTGCTGGTCAAAGATGACGGCTATGAGCCGACACGTTGTCTTGCGAATACCGAATCTTTTCTTCAAGACGGCATTCAGACCCTGTTCGGCTATGTGGGTACTCCTACAGCAAAGGTTGCTGTTCCTCTAGCAACGGAAAATGAGGTGCTGTTTTTTGCACCCTTTACCGGGGCCGGTTTTTTAAGTGATGTCACGGTGAATCCCTATGCCTTTTCGATACGTGCCAGTTATGATGCCGAAATTGAAAATATGATGCGGCATCTGAAAGAGGATTTGGGGATCAGCCGAATCGGACTTTTTGTTCAGCGGGATGCCTTTGGTATGGCCGGAGTACAGGCTGCTGTCAAGGCTCTGGAGACTGTTGAGGGGATCAGCATTGTTCCGTCGGTACCGAAACTGCCTAATGATGAAAGCTCAATGGATGAATGGAACGAGTTCTGGAAGAGTGTGCCGAATTATCGGCGGAACACGGTTTCAGTAGGGAGAGGAGTGCGCCAGATCAGAGGACAGGCTGTGGAAGCCGTGATCCTGGTTGGGTCGAGTAGACCCTGTGCGCTGGCCATTAATCAATGGCATAAAATGGGATTCAACGTCCCGATGTTGAATATCTCCTTTGTTGGTTCCACAGCCTTGGCCCATCGTTTGAAAAAAACAGATAACGTCTACATCAGCCAGGTCGTGCCTAACCCTTGGGACAATGCCTTGCCGTTGGTGAAGCAGTATCAGCAGGATCTGGGAGATGAGGACTACGGTTTTGTCAGTCTGGAAGGGTATCTCGGTGCCAAGGTTTTTCATCATGCCCTTTCAGGGGTTAAGGGCGAGGTGACGACAGCGGCGCTGAAAGATTCGATTGAGGCGATGTCGAAATTTGACGCTGGCGGAGTAGATGTCTCCTTCGGAAAGGACGATCATCGCGGCATGGATACGGTTTACCTGACTAAAATAGATACGTCTGATGATACAATTCAGTTCACTTATGTTGATACCTTATCTCCTGCGGAGAAGTGAGCTTTTTTCTACGAAGTATTTGCATCAGATAAGTATCCGTGCATAAGTATTCAACATCAAGATCCTGCTGTGAACATGTTGTTTTTTATGCACATCTCCTTGCCGCCTTCTTCGTCATAGAGTGTGATGAATACCGGGGACGGCAACGCCGGGGAATGATACACTACGATATTAAAAAAAACCGACCTCTCTGGGATCGGTTTTTTTATTTTTTAGAGGAAGAGGATAAGACTGTAAAAAAAAGGAATGTGAAGACATGAAAAAACAAAATTGTTGGGAAGTAAAAAAATGTGGGCGAGAGCCTCAGGGGATAAAGGCTGATGAATTCGGTGTCTGTCCTGCTGCTGAAGAAGGGAAGGCCGACGGGATTCATGGCGGTGCAAACGGTGGGCGCTGCTGCTGGGTGGTTGCCGGGACCCTTTGCAAGGGTGCAAATGCCCAGGGCTCGTATGTGGAAAAATTCAGCGGTGATTGCCAGAAATGCGAATTTTACAGTGCGGTCAAACGGGAGGAGGAGCCAAATTTTAAGATCGGTTTATCCATTATGAAGGAGATGCGAAAAAAAGGGTAGGGGAGCTTTGGTAGACCTATCGGAGTAAACCGCGCCCTGCGGTTCTGTTGTTCACAGGGCGCGGTGCTTTCTTGTGCTACTTGCGGTTCATTGTTGTCTTATGATGGTGGAAGTCTTCTAAAACCTCCAGCTCTTTTTCCAGCTTTTCAACTGAGGCGAGGACAATGACCGGCAAGGCGCCTCTTTGGATATCAATAAAAAACTCCTTGGCAACCGGCCAGAATTCGTTGATTTGATTTCGACTGGTCAAGGTGTCGCCTGCGTATTTGGTGTAGGCATTAATTTGAGCCAGGGTGGTATCAAAGTTCTGCACAGCCTGCTTCAATTGCGCCACGTTATTATAATCTTGAAAGCCTGCCTGGTAGGCAATGTAGAGTTTATTGATACGCTCTAGGAGGAAAAGCGAATACTCCACTGAGAGCAGCACTACTTCTTCACCATCCTTTTTATTCGTATGCCCTTCTGCTATAAATTCAGCACCTTCCAGTAGGGATTCACTGTAGTCAATCATCAAAGCCCCGTTTTCTGTCTTGTAGGGCTTACCCACGATGTCTTCCAACTCATTCATGGTGTATTCAAGAAAGACAGCGATGTTTTTTTCTTTTTTATCACTTTTCTCCAGCCCTTCCTGAATTATGATCAGATTTTTTTGGAGAAGGACAAGGCTGTGCTTGAGATCTTCTGCCGCTTGATCCGGGCGGACACCCTGCTGCTTGTAAAAATAGGCCTTGGTTACCTTCTGGCTGAGAAATTCAATACCCTTTGCAGCTTCCAGCATAAGCAGTTCATGATTTTTATCTGCTGCACCTGCGGAGTGAGCAGGTAGTGTGCAGATAAAAGCCGCTGTCAATATTTTCAGTGTCTTCATAAACGTCAATTTCATGATCTGATATCTCCCTCTATAGCTACAATTTTTGTGATTGCTCTAAAAATTTCACCGGCTGTTTTTTCATCAGCAATCGGCATAAAATAACCAGATACAGTGCCCTCAACCAGTTGTTGCTCCTTTTTAAGGATGTCACGAAGTGCGTTGAAAATTTTTGTCGCCATTTTCTCGGCAGCTGAAGGCATAAAGCGTCCTGTTTCGCTGGTTGCCATAATACTGAAAGCAATGAAGTCTTTTTCAACCTTTTTCAGCTCCTCCTTAATTTCTTTGGAAACAAGCTTTTCATCCGCTTCAAGGAGCTCTTTGTATATCTTCTCGGTCTGTTCAACGACCTCTTTGACCTCTGTTTCGTAATCAGAGTCAGTCACACCCCACGCCTTCATCAGGTAGAGGGCAGCCAGTCGTTGTGACTCCATGCCCAGCTCAGCCACCAGGACAACATTATGTTCTCCCTTGATACCGGTGTCCTTGGAGATGTCTTCAGCAACCTGTTCACAGCGAGTGGTAAATTTTTCTATCATCACCCGTAGGTCGTGCATTTTCGATTTGTCCGGCGTTTTCTCGAACTCAGGCTTGATGGCATGCCAGGATTTTTCAATTTCAATAATCTCGGCAGCCAGTTTTTCGTTGACTTTTTGTCCTTCAAGGTCCTTGATTTCTTTTTCAATAAGCTCTAGATTTTCTTTTAAATCTTTGGCTGGATCATGATACTCTACTCCCATACCGACCAGTGCATAATCCTTTAAAAGGCGATTGGCCTGCATGCATATATCCGCCATTTCATGAACGTCTTTCGCAGATGCATTTGCCGACACCTCTGTGCAAAAAAACAAGGTGGTAACAGCTGTTAGAATTAGCATGTATCTTGCTGGTAAATACATGATTTTTTTAGCAATTTGTTTTCGTTTCATAATGCTTTTTGCTTCCTTTTAATAGTATTGTTTGTTGCACGAAATAGAATGTTATTCCGTATGAAAAAAATGATATAAACAAGAAATCCGGTCAGAATAATCGCTATGGAAGTTCAATTCCTCTGTAGCTTTTATGCTGAAATTCTTGAAAAAAGAAATGCCGTATTGTTTTGAAATAACTCTTGAAATAACGAGTATCAATATAAGGTATGTCAGAGCAGTATGAGCCCCGTGCAGTTTTTTGTATCCTGCTTGAAACTGGGTATACAGTACTGTCTGTGCGAAAGACTGAGGGGGATGGCTGTGCAGCTTTGCCGATACGGATGGAAAAAACTTGAATGGAATAGAGTTCTCATAACATACTTCCCGATAGAGGTTACAGATAAAAGTAGGTAACCCGGCTGTCTCCTCTCTGGAGATCCGTGGCTTTCCGACACCGCCTCACGACGGTTGT
>JBATKL010000170.1:0-3456 GCA_049669385.1 Candidatus Electrothrix sp.
GCGAGATACAGAGCACGGCGGGTCTGCCTGGATACGCCCTGCTCGATGAAGAGCGGGCGCATTGCCTGCGGCTTATAGCGGTCTGCCTGGACGGCGAGTTGTGGCAGGAGGTCAAAGGCTTGGTCGGGGCAATCGACATCTACTTGGAGCGGCAGGGCTATTGGGCGGAAGAGCTGACTGCTGTAGAGATGCGGCTGACTGCGGCCCGGCAGGCGAAAGATCTCCGGGATAAAGGGTGGTGCCTGAACAACCTGGGCTACACCTGCACGAATCGCGGAGAGCCGGAACAGGCCCTGCGATGGCATGAGCAGAGTCTACCCTTCTGTCGCGAGCTGGGCATGCGCAAGGAGGAAGGCGTGACCCTGACTAACATGGCGAATATCTACCAGCAACAGGGCAAGTACGAGCAGGCCCTACAAACCTATGAGCAGAGCCTGAGCATCCGACAGGAAGTCGGCGACCGGGAGGGGGAAGGCGCGACCCTTAATAATATGGGCATGCTTTATTGGGCACAAGGCAAGTACGAGCAGGCATTGCCGTATTATGAGCAATGCCTGCCTCTCCAGCGGGAGGTCGGGGATACAATCGGGGAAGGAACCACCCTGAACAACATCGCCATGATCTATCGTGCCCAAGGTGAGCCGGGCAAGGCATTGGAGTATCATGAACAAGCTTTGGCGATTTGGCAGGAGCTGGGTGACCGGGCCGGAGAGGCTGGATCGTGCTGGAACATCGGCCTTACCTATGAAGACATGGGCGACCTTGCCAAGGCGGAGAAATATATTGCGCAGGCTATGCAAATTGAAGAGGCCATCGGCCATCCTTGGTTGGAGCAATGGCGCGAAGGCCTGGAGCGGGTGCGGGCCGCGCGGCGGGGGGCGTAGGGACGGTTCGCGAACGGCCCCTACCGTTTTTCGGCATTTCACACAGGGTGTTACCCTGTGCTGGTTAAATATAACCCCGTTGGGGTAGGGGAGTCGGCCCGCCTATTCTGAAACGACACGGTATCCGCCCGGTGTAACGCGCCGGGTACCGCTCCCGTACCCGTTATCACAATACGTTTGTAAGGGCACGGTGCGTCGTGCCCCTACGGAATCCGACCGCATATCTCTCTCCTCATTCCCCTCAACCCCCGAAGAATCCCTTGACAAAGCCCAAGCCTCGTCGTAGGATCGAATGGTTAGGGTTTATAGTTATCTCAATAGGTTGAATGGAAAAAGGAAGATACGGCTTGATCGCAGGAATCCGTCCCCGTTTTTTCGGCGACCGCCCTCCTGGCCTCTGCTTTTTTCAGAACACCTTTCCCATTACTTTAAGGAGGAAAAGAATGAAGATTCTCAACGGAAAACGATCGCTGGCACAACGGGTTATCCTGTTTGCCGCGTTGCTTTGCCTGCTACCGCTCAATACGGTTCATGCTGAATCAGACAATACTTGGTTGTCCCGGATAATATCAGATATGCAGCCTATTATACAGCCTATGCTGCAACCTGGGCAACCTGTACAACCTGTGCAGCCTCAGGCAGCCTCGGGTCGTTTTCTGCAACCTCGTGTTGCACCAGACCGTTTTACACAGCCTCATGCTGTCTCAGGTGCTTCAGGTACCTGTAGCGCCCGTTATGAGGTGGTGGTCACCGAGGTGAACGGCAGGCCTATGAACAAATTGATTTCCTTTGGCGATTTTCAAAGCCACGGCGAAGGGCAGAGGTCCCGCAAAGCAGCCAAGCGCGCCAGGAAGATCGCTGAACGCTGTATGGAGACCCAATGGTACGGTAGGCAAAGCGGAGCAGTTCCCTATGAATGTATGGATCAGCAGCGTATTTCCGGTTACCACGTACAGGATTTTCAAAAGACGCTGAGGCGGGAAATCTGCCAAGCTCTCAAACCTCTGCGCTGTGACCAAGAGAGAGCGGAAATCCGCTATTCCATCTTTTCTGTTGTGGACGGAGAATCGGGATGCGGCACCCGTATGGATCCGGTTTCCAGGATCCTGCTTGACAGCGGAGTTATAACCCAATGTAAATGTCGGCCACAGTTGACCGCGCCGCAGCAGGTTTCTCCGGCCCAGGGTACGGTGTTTCATCATATCCCTCGCCATACCTTGGTAGCTTGGCAGCCTGTTCGCAAGGCCCAGAATTATGCGGTTGAGATTAAGTATAACGGCAGATTATGGACAACCCTTCATACCACGGGTGAGGCCACCTTTGTCACCTTTGATTTTCCCGGAGCCGGGCAGGGCGAATGGCGTGTCATTGCCCAGGGTCGACGCGACGTGAACGGTCCTGCAAGTCCTTGGTCCAGCTTCCAATACCAACGCTGATTAACTCCTTGCCCCACTCCCTGCTTTAAGCGGGGAGGGGGGGAATCAAACTGAAAGTTTATGAAATACATTCTCCTTATAGGCGACGGCATGGGTGATACCCCGGTGCCGGAACTTGGTGGCAAAACTCCTCTGGAAGCCGCCAGTAAACCCACTATTGATCGACTCTGTGCAGCTGCGGAGCCGCTCCTGGTTCGTACTGTGCCGGACGGCTACCCGCCAGGCAGTGATGTGGCTAATCTTTCTCTGCTCGGCTATGAACCAGAGAAATACTACACCGGTCGGGCACCCTTGGAAGCGGCCAGTATGGGGGTCGCTATTCCTGATGGCGCATTGGCCTTCCGCTGCAACCTGGTCACAGTACGCTTTGAGTCCGAGGGATGCCTGACCATGCTGGATCATAGTGCCGGTCATATTACTACTCCAGAGGCAACCGAGCTGATCACAGCGGTGCAGGAGGCCTGCGGCACAGACCAGTTGAGATTCTATCCGGGAGTGAGTTATCGGCACCTGCTCATTCATCAGGGAGATACACCGGCTTCTCTCAGCACTGTCCCGCCCCATGACTATCTTGATCAGGATGTGACAGAGTTCTACGAGCAGTACCTTGGGGTTGATTATTTGGCTGAGCTGATGCAGACCTCGGCCCGAGTGTTGATCGAGCATCCGATTAACCAGCAGCGGGCAGCAGAGGGTAAGGGGATGGCCAACAGCCTCTGGATCTGGGGTGAAGGAAAAAAGCCTGCCATGAATACGTTGCAGGAGCGGCACGGCATCACCGGCAGTCTGATTTCTGCGGTGGATCTGCTCAAGGGCCTGGGGGTGTGCAGCGGCTTGGAGGTACCGGAAGTCGAGGGCGCAACCGGTTGGCTGGACACCAATTATCAGGGCAAGGTGGATGCTGCTCTTGATGCCCTGGAGACCGAGGATTTTGTGGTGGTGCATATTGAGGCCCCGGATGAGGCCGGGCATCAAGGGTCGGCAACAAACAAGGTGCTGGCGATTGAGGATTTTGATGCCAAGGTCGTGGCCCCGATTGTTGCAGAGATGGACCGCCGGGGAGAGCCTTATCGGCTGGTGGTAACTATGGATCATTACACGCCCATTGCTCGTCGTACCCACGAGGATTGGCCTGT
>JBATKL010000171.1:0-1608 GCA_049669385.1 Candidatus Electrothrix sp.
TCAAAGAGGCTGAAATTCCTGGTTTCTTTTCCAGTCAAACCAATGCCCTGTTCCTGGGATATTATCTAAATAATGCCCGCAAGCAGGAAGATGATGTTGCGCGACTGGAAAATATCCTGCATATTGCCGAAGACAAGCAGAAAACAGCGGTGTCGCCTCCTGCTGCCCGGTTTCGGTTGCGCCAATGTCTGCGGGATGATGTCCCGGCAATGGCGGCGATCTATCAACAGACCTTTGCCTCTTATCCCTTTCCCATCCATGAGCCTGCGTATTTGCTGGAGACCATGCAGACCCATGTGACCTATTTTGGCGCGGAAATTGATGGGGCGCTTGCGGCCTTGGCCTCGGCAGAGATGGACAGAGATGCGGCCAATGTGGAGATGACGGATTTTGCCACCCTGCCTGCGCAGGCAGGCAATAATCTCTCCCTGCATCTCCTTGAGAAGATGGAAAAGGTCATGCAGGAACAGAACATCTGCACCGCCTATACCATTGCTCGTGCGGCGTCCCCGGCCATGAATATCACCTTTGCCCGTGCCGGGTACAGCTTTGCCGGGCGTTTGAAAAACAACACCAATATATCCGGCAGGATCGAGAGCATGAATGTATGGTATAAGACGATTAAGACGATCTGTTAACTCGAAAACCGGGGCATCAGCCCCGGTAACAATGAGATAGCAATGAGATAGACATGATATATATAAAAAAAATAACAGAAATCCTTTTTACCGTTGTTTACTTAATAGCAGCTTGTGTTCTTATTGGTCTGTCTATTGCTATTATGGGATTTTCTATTCACGAGGTTTTTATTAATTTCAATAAGGACAGCGACTTCATTTCTTTGATGCTTCACACCGTCGGCACGATAATAATTTCAGCAGCAATACTTGATGTTGCACAATATATGATTGAGGAAGAAGTCATGATGAATAAAGAACTTCGTGATCCTGAAGAAGCAAGGAAAACAATAACAAAAATAATCGTTATCATATCAATAGCAGTCAGCATTGAAGGACTGGTTTATATTTTCAAAGCTGGAACTGAAGATTTATCCCTTTTGATTTATCCGTCGATTCTGATTATGGTTTCTGCCTTTCTTATTATATCATTAGGGATATATCAAAAATTAAGTGTAGGTATAGAGCAGGCAGAAAGGGAGAATATTGTTGTAAAAACATAAGCTCAGGATGTTTATTTGGTATGTTAAAATGAGATAGCAGCCGTCTCTTTTTAATTTGTACAGCAAAATTAGAATCTTAAATATAGTGGAAGAATAAAAAAACATGGATAATCAGAATCAGCTCCTCAAGCAGCGACGTGAAAAAGCGCAAACCTTGGCCGATGCCGGGGTTAATCTGTTCAGTAATGACTTTAAGAATCCTCAGCCGGTCAAGGAGATTCTGCCCTTAGCAGACAGCTTGGAACCGGAGATCCATGCCCCGGATGAGGCGGTGTACCGGGTTGCCGGTCGTGTCATGTCGCTGCGCAAATTCGGCAAGGCTGCCTTTTTTCATGTCCAGGATGAATCAGGCCGTATGCAGGTCTACGCCCGCCGGGATGAGCTGGGCGAGGAGTTTCAGCTCTTTAAGAAATGGGATGTGGGCGATA
>JBATKL010000172.1:0-2099 GCA_049669385.1 Candidatus Electrothrix sp.
GTATTTTAGAAAGTGCTGCTTTTGGCCTTGTGTCTCCGTATTCTCCGCAAACCCAGGAAAAGATAGATAGATATGACACGATTGCACGCAAAAGACGGCGGAGCAAAAAAGAGGAAGAGGAAATGCAGCTCCTGTTGCCGTTTATGAAAACTGCTCGCCCCGTTGGAGGCCCACCGGAACCGGGATCACTTGAAAGTAAAATTGACCAATATCTTGACAAAAAACTGTCATGATAGCTCTTCAACGGGCAGACCAGCCGAAAATTCTTGAAAGAAAGGCGGTGAAATGGAGAGAGAAGTTGTTATCAGCTACAACCAAAAAGCAATGCGGTAACGCAAAATCAAAGTATCGGCATAAAGATATTAAACATGCCTTACGTGCCATGTGTCACGATAAGTGTGCTTATTGTGAAAGCAAGGTTACTCATGTGGATCATGGCGATATTGAACATTATCGTCCCAAGAGCAAATTCCCGGAATTGACATTTACGTGGTCGAATTTACTTTTGGCCTGTGGGGTGTGCAATGGGACGAAATATAAGGGGGATAAGTTTCCGGAAGAGGAGCAAGATGGCCCTCTTGTTCACCCTTGCGAGGATGATCCCTCACAGCATTTTTCTTTTCATTATGAACCGCAGGCCGGTATTGCCAGTATATATGGTATTACTCCGCGAGGTGAGACAACAGAGAAAATTCTGGGGCTTAATCGGCATGCGTTGCGGGCATATCGTTCTGGACAAATAGCCAAGCTGTATACATTGGCCCAATTGGCTGATTCCGACCCTGAAGCTGCTGCTCTTTTCCAGGAAGCGACAGAAGATTCGGCTGAATATTCTGCATTTGCACGAGTTATAAAGAGAGAGTCGGAGAACGAGAAATGATAAGGAGTTTTCCATGACGTGGCAGGAAACAGGTGCTTTTATCGTTCAACGTATTGTCGCGTTGATTACAGGCTTGGTTATTATTGCAGTTATCTCACCGAGCATTGTGCCACCAGAAATGCTCCCGGCTGATGCCAGTTGGCTTCAGCACAATGCGAAGCTGTTTTATATCTCCATAGTTCTTGCGGAACTGGCTCTTGTCTTCCAGTACTGGTCGGAAAAATTAAGAAAAGTAGGCTGGGCGCTCTTAGTACTAACATTTGCCTGGGTGAATTTTGGCTGAATAAATAATAAATCTTTTTTTCCAGAGTGATACGAGTATGAGCAATACCATTATTGGAAATGATAAGATTCAGAAGATGTTTTCCATTTTTCACGATGGAATAATGACCAACATCAAGATTGACAGAGCAACACTTTCCTTTGACGTTAAAATTTCATACCTCGCACAGCGTGTAAATACGGAATTTCAAAAATTTTATGTATCACTGACCGGGTGCAAAAATTTGAGATTTACAACATGGCCGGTCATCGACGGAACAGAAGCTCAAGAAATCCTCGACCCTGTTGAGATTTTCAGGCCGGAGCTTGATATTCTCTCAGGAGAGCTGAAATCTGGCCAAGTTCAGGTTACGTGTAATCAACCTTCTCCAAAGTTTAGTTACTGCGGTGGAGAGCTGTACTTCTCGGCTGATTTTATGATTGTCTTGGATGAAGCAGGTAAAAACTATACATTAGAAGAACTTTGTGAGTTAAGCCGTGGCTATTGGGAAGATTGGTCAAAGAAAACAGGGAGCGGGAAGGCATAATAAAAGACGTTGCCTATCAGTAATGAATTATTCAATTAGA
Source organism: Candidatus Electrothrix sp. (assembly GCA_049669385.1). GTDB lineage: Bacteria > Desulfobacterota > Desulfobulbia > Desulfobulbales > Desulfobulbaceae > Electrothrix. The sequence continues at coordinate 1,730 of JBATKL010000172.1, forward strand.
TTTCACCCTAACCAGTCTAAAAATCTCGGAAGACTATGACCACCTATATAACAACCCCGATTTACTACGTAAACGCCATGCCCCATATAGGGCATGCCTACACCACCATCATTGCCGATACCTACAGCCGTTTTCGTCGTCTCTGCGGAGACGAAGTCCGCTTCCAGACCGGCACAGATGAGCACGGTGAAAAGATTGTCCAGGCCGCAGAAGGGGAGGGTGTCACCCCACGCGAGTACGTTGACCGCATTTCCGACTCCTTTCGCCAAACTTGGCCGGGCTTGGACATTGCCCCAGATCATTTTATCCGCACCACTGATGCGGATCATATCAAGCTGGTGCAGAATATTCTTCAAAAGGTCTACGATCA
>JBATKL010000173.1:0-9319 GCA_049669385.1 Candidatus Electrothrix sp.
TTCTTTTGTCGGATCGGTGCATGTTGCTCGTGATATTACTGCACAGAAAGAGGCAGAGGCGAAATTACGCCGGGCGGAGAAAATGGAGGCTGTCGGCCTGATGGCTGGCGGGGTGGCCCATGACCTCAACAATATCCTTGCCGCCATAGTTGGGTATCCGGATTTATTGCTCATGGAGCTCCCAGAAGACAGTAATCTGCGTGAGACGCTTAAAATTATTCAAAAGTCTGGAGAGAAAGCCAGCGAGGTCGTGGATGATCTGTTAACCCTCGCCCGAGGGGTAGCGGCGGCGCGTGAACCAGCCAATCTCAATAATCTTATTCAAGGATATCTCGCCTCGCCGGAGGGGAAGCAGCTGCAAGAGCGACATGCGACAGTCTCTTTTACAACCCAGCTCGATTCGGATTTGATGAATATAAGCTGTTCTTCCATTCATATAAAAAAATGTATCATGAATTTGGTCGGTAACGCTGCCGAGGCCATCGACGGGAGCGGAACTGTCATCATCACAACTCGTAATCAAGTCGTTGACGAACCAATAACAGCAGCTGGCATGGTCATTCATTCCGGGGTATATGCTGTTGTCGGGGTCAGAGACTCGGGTTCCGGGATTGCGGAAAAAGATTTGCAGCATATTTTTGAGCCGTTCTACAGTAAAAAAGTTATGGGCAGGAGCGGAACTGGGCTGGGGCTGGCCGTTGTTTGGAACAGCGTAGAGGATCATGATGGCGGTATTATTGTTGAGTCCGGCCCTCAGGGAACCCTGTTTGAGCTTTTCTTGTCGGCAATTGATGACGCATTGATTCAAGAGAGCGAGGAGGTGGATCTGGACAGTTTAAAAGGACATGGCGAAAAAATACTGGTGGTTGATGATGAGGCGCAACAAAGAGAGCTTGCGGAAAAGATGCTGACTGTTTTAGGATACACGGTTCATACGGTTCCATCCGGTGAAGAGGCTGTCCGCTATATGCGGGAAAATGAAGCGGCTCTTCTCTTGATGGATATGGTTCTGGGAGCCGGTATCAATGGGCGCGAGACTTACGAAGAAATTATTGCAAGGCATCCTGACCTGAAAACCGTTATTGTCAGCGGCTTTTCGGAAAGTGAAGAAATGGAAAAGATGAGGCAACTCGGAGTTGATCTCTTGATCAAAAAACCGTATCGATTTGAAGTGCTGGCTAAGACGGTACAGCAAGCGTTGCAATAAAGGGATGAGAAAAAAATGAAAAAATGGGAGAGAATCACATGTACGCACTGGCTGTAAATGGGAGCCCGCGAAAGGGTGGTAACACAGAGGCCTTACTCAAAGGGGTCTTAGGGGAACTTGACAACGAAGGTTGGGAAACGGAATTGATCAAAGTCGGTGGAACAGATATTCGTGGCTGCTTGGCCTGTCATGGCTGCTTTAAGAATCAGGATAATCAATGCGTTCAGAAGAAGGATGCCTTTAACGAGATCTACAGCAAGATGATAAAGGCCGATGCAATCATTCTGGGATCGCCGGTCTATTTTGCGGCTGTTGGGGCCGATCTGAAGGCACTCATTGAGCGAGCAGGCTATGTTGCCTTTGCCAACAATCATGCCTTTGCAGGTAAAATAGGTGCCGCAGTTGTTGCTGTTCGAAGAGGAGGGGCAACGCACACTTTTGATACCATCAATCACATGTTCCAGATGTCCCAGATGATTCTACCCGGATCAACCTATTGGAATATGGGCTTTGGGCTGAAAAAGGAAGAGGTAAAAGAGGACGCAGAGGGCATGGCCAATATGCGCCATCTTGGTCGCGCTATAGGCTGGTTGGGCAAGGCGATTCAGCCTGTTCAGGAGAGTTATCCCAAGCATGGCGGGTCGCATGAATAGGGGACCTGCTTGTTGAGATACTGAGGACTTTATTGAATTGAACATAGGGGAACCTGCAATAAATAGCCAATGGCATTGAGGTCGGCATTAACAGCATCAGATTGACAGTAGAGATCCCTGAAAAGTATGCTTTGGCCACAGAGTCTGCTAATAAATAAGAACCGGAGCGCGTTGCTCCGGTTTTGGCGTTGTTTGACCTTTTTTTAAGGAGAAAAAGGCAGTTTTATGCGTCATTCTGCATCAGACTTCTCCAACGGTAGCCCAGCCTCTTGCCAATCAAAGAATAGGGCCTGGCGGATATCTTTATATCCGAGCTTCATCAGCTTACGGTAGGCGTTATAGCTTCTGCCGCCGCCGTTGCAATAGACGATGATCTGCTTCTTCTTATCCAACACCTCAGACTGGGAAGCAAAGGTCGGCGAGGGAATGTTAATCGCTCCGGGAATATGGCCTTTGCGAAATTCCTCTACATCTCGAACGTCAACCACGGTAAAGGTATCTGCCTTGCTGTGGATGAGTGCGTTGAGCTCTTTCGGAGAAAGCTTGTCCGTCTCAATCCGCTTTTCATAATCCGGCCCAGCATAGATGGGCATTCCTTTTTCCTCCCAGACCGGCATGCCCTCGGCATAGACAAAGATCCGCGTATAGCCCATTTCTAAAGCGGCTTTTGCTGCCTTTTTGCTTTTGCCGCATTTTATCCCGTTGCAGTAAAAGATAATCCGGGCTGATTTTTCCTTGGGCAAGAGGTCAACATATTTTTTGAACTTCTTCTGTGGAACGCTGATCGCGCCTTTGATATGCACTTCCTGAAATTCCTCCGGGTTACGGGCATCCACCACAACCAGATCTTCGGGATCGGTATCAAGGAGTTTTTTCAGGGTGGAGGTATCGATCAGGGCATAGCCGTCCTTTGTTGGATGAAAAGTGACCGTGTCGACAACAGGGCTGTCTGTTTGCTTCTGCCTGCCATCTCCAGCGTTTTCTCCCCATGCACCTGCAACAGACAGGGCGGAGAAAAGCAGGGTGAAGAGTAGGGTTTTCTTCCTCATTGGTGTTCCTCTTAGTTTATTTTGGTTAAGTGGTGATTGTACAGAAACATGTCAGGCCTTCTGATCAGGCCCTCTGATTACTCAGGCAGTTTTTTTTCCTGCTTGCGTTTCAGACGACCGAATTGAATGGCGTTGCGCGGGCAGGTGCTTTGGCAGTCCCCGCAGTTGGTGCAGTTGTTTTCCGCTGGTCGCGTGCCCATATCGCACGCATCCCGGCAGGCATTACAGTCATTGCATTGTTCAGTTGTGTGGAAGGAAAAGAGAGCCGTGCGTTTGAACAGCTCCAGCAATCCGCCGGTGGGGCAGGCAAATCGGCACCAGAGGTTTGAAAATATCAGTCCGGCAGAGAGAAAACCGAGAACCGTCAGGGTGCGGATCAGCCAGGCTGTTTCGGCGTGCTCAAAGGTCAGGCCGATGGAAGTTATGAATTCGCCGACCCGAATTGGGATGGCCCAGCGTGGATTATTCAGAAATAACCAGAGTACCAGAGCGGTCAGCAAGGCCAGATATTTTCCATAGGGGGCAAATCGGTTGAGGAGACCCTTTCCCCTTCCCTTAAAAGGAGCAATCTTGGCTGACAGCTGAGAAATCAGACCACCGGGGCAGCCCCAGCCGCAGAAGGCCCGCCCGAACAGCAGGCCGATGATGGGCAGGGAAATCCAAAATCCCCAGAAGAGGCTAGTGACTCGGCCCCAGCAGGTGATCACCGGACAGCTCTGGCAGCTGACAAAGGGCACAGCAAAGGGGCAGCGGAACAGACCGTAAAAGGACCATTGGCCGAGCAGCAACAACATGCCCCCCTGGACAGCGCGACGAATTGGAAGCAGAAGGTTTTTCTTTTTTTCAGACATCTTTCACCCCCAGTTTTTCAACCAACTCCTGTCCCTTGGCAGAAAGAGCCGGAATAAATCCCTGCCGTTCAAAGCAGGCCTGGCCTTGCTCGGAGAGGATAAAGCCAACATAGTCTCGGGCCAGCTCGGGATCATGAGCATCCTTCATAACGCCGATGGTAAAGGGCAGGGGAGGGGGCGGTTGTTGGCTGTCCGGCAAGGGGACGATCTCGGTTTGTCCCTTGAAGTTGGGAATCCGGGTGAGCCGTTTTTCCACCACAGCCACATCACCGGTTCCGTCGATAATACTTGTCATGATTTGCTGGACGCAGGAACCCTTGACCACAGCATTAGCCAGAGCTGCTTCTTTTACGCCGGTTTTTTCCAGCAGTTTCAGAACGGCAGCACCGCCGGGTGGCGAGGCATCCGGTGCCAAAACGACCTTGACACCGGGGCGGGCTAGATCCTGGATTGTTGTTATTCCAGCTGGATTGCCCTTGGGGGTGATCATGACATACTGGGTGAAGCAGAGGGGCTCGAAAAAAACCATCTTGTCGGCTGCTCGGAGCTGCTGAGCCAGTTTCAGCACCCGCCCGGCAAAGACCTCTGTCTGTCCGTTGGCCAGCAGTGATTTGCCCAGGGCCGCAGCAAAGGCACCGGTGTAGCTGATGGTGATTCCGGTTTTTTCTTCGTAGAGTTGATTGGCCTGCATAAATGCCTCGGCTAATCCGCCGCAGGACCAAACCTGGAGGGTCTGTCCGGCAAAGTTTTGGGCGTTGGCCCGGCTCCAGGGGATTGCGGTCGCCAACATGGCGGCTCCAGCAGTTTTCAGAAAATTTCTTCGGGGTACGTTTGCAGAAGTGCTCTTTGCTGACATAGTTCTCTCTGGTTTCTGTTGCGGTAGTTCATATTTTGTTCAGCTAGTGACCAGGATAATAACAAGAGCGGTTCGTTGACCCTTGTGATCTCTGCACGGAGAAACGATTTCCTCAAGCGGAAAACGGTATTCTCTCTGTACAGCATGCAGCAACGGGCAAAAAAACCTGTTTATTATGGACAGCAGCTGAAAAATTGATTGAACAGAAATGACTGTTTCAATCCTTCAATAACCTGATGGGCCTGAAAAGAGCAGGCGAGATCACATCTATGGCTTCTTGAAGGTCTGAAACTCTGGGAAGAGTTGATTCAGGAAGAAAAGAGGGAAATGCGCCTGTGATTCGTCCACCCGACCCGGGGCGGCTCCTTTCGGCACATTCAGTAAGAAAAATAAAAAAAAGTAATCATACCTGTTGGTGATTTTAATGAGGTCATTTGGTAAAAAAATTATGCAGGCACTATACGGGAAATTGCTGATTTCGTCAAATTGGAAAATGTGAGCAAGGAGCTTGGCTTCAGCTCTCTACATGCTGCTGAAATAGAACTTAAGCAGCCAAGCAGGTCGGGCTGAGTGAGACGAAAGTGGACCATTGCGGAGATGTTGACGTAGAAAGTCAAGGGTGTTTTTGTTGGATCGATCAAAATGCACCCTTGTGAAAATGTAAAACCGCCCCGGCCCAGCTCAGGAGAAAATGAGAGCCCAGATGATCACTCCTGCGTCAACTGTTCCCGCACCTCACCGCAACGCAGCATCATTGAACCAAAATAGGGATTATTAATCTCCTCCGACGGTGCAAGCCAAGTTGCACCGGTGTTGCCAAAAGCCATCGGGCAGAAATGGACAAACCAGGAGGTATGATCATTACTGCCATAGGCTTCTACTGTCTCGACAACGGCCTGACTGTAGGGATAAAAGGCTGTGCGGATATCCGCCAGGATTTCAGCTCCGGCAAGCCCATGCATACCTGCGCTCAAGCGCTTGGCCAGGCCGGTGGCATCCTCACTCCCGTTTTTTTCAAGAGCAGTGACTAAGGTTTCAGTCAGCGGGGCAAGGGCCGCAGCGGAATTTTTGGCAACCTCTTCATTATCAGCTGCAAGGTTCTGTTCAAGGATCAGATATTTTTTGAGCAGATTGCCCACCTTTGCCTGCAATTCCGGGGAGGAAGCATGGACAGGCGGTAGATCCTCAATGGAAAAACGCTGCCTGAGCTGGTGAAAATGCTCTGCGAATTCAGTATAGAGGGTCCGTATTTCCTTGTCTCCTTCTGCTTCCTGCAACAGAACAATATCATTCTTGAGGAGCATGGAAAGCTCCTGCCAACTCAGAGTTGTCTCTTCATCAAGCCCATCAGCGCCTGATCCTCCTAGAGCACGCAGGGCCTTGTTGAAGCTCTTTAAGGCGGATGCATATTGCTCAGATCCCTTTTTATGAACCTCGCTGGACAGGGCAACAAAGCCTTGGTTCAGGAGATCCAGCCTGGAAACAAAAAGTTGCGGCAAGGCGTCTTTGGTTTCTCCAGTGCTTCCGCTATAGGGATTCATCATAGAAGGACGAGCTTGGAGCTGAATGGCCGAGTCAATCTTAAAGTTACCGCGCACAACAACCAGTTCTCCCTCCTTGAGCCCGTCTTTCACCTCGTAATATTCGCCCCGCTTTGAACCGAGCACCACCTCCCTGCCCACATAAGTACCGGGCTTATCCGGTACCTGCACATAGACCAAGGCCCGCTTGCCCGTGAGCAGGGGAGCAGAGGAGGAAACCAGCAGGCGGGATGACCCGCCTGGATCGGCAGCAGCGGCAAGTGTGGCCCGGACAAACATGCCGGGTTTCAACGTACCTTTTTTATTGTCAACATTCAGTCGCACCCGCACCGTCCTGTTTTTTTCATCCACCAGCGGATCAATATAAACAACCTTGCCCTGGAATTCGGTGCCCGGATAGGCCTCAACCGTGAAACCGACGTTTTGTCCCATGCTGACTGCTTGGAGATCTGTCTCGTAGACCTCAAGAATCACCCAGACCTTGGTCAGATCCGCCAAGGTATAAATGGGCATGCCGGTCTTGACATACATGCCTTCATTGACATGTTTTTTAATGACAATACCGGATAAAGGGGCGGTCAGGGTGATATGGTCAGCAGGTTTTTGCTGCTGTTCCATAGCCTGAAGTTGCTTTTTACCGATACCCAGCAGGCGCAATTTCTCTTGAGCAGCATCAAGGGTTCGAGCGGCCATTTTCTTGACCAGCGCATTGCCGGATTGTCTAGTCCGTTCAAACTCCTTGGAAGCCTGAATAAGCTCGGCCTGGGCAGTGAATAAATCCGGGCTGTAGACCTTGGCCACGGCCTGCCCGCGTTTTACTGGAGAGCCGGTGTAGTCAATAAAGAGTTTGTCGAGTCGACCGTCCATCCAGGAGGTGATGGTGCTGCCCCTAGTCTCGTCGTAGTCAATTCGTCCGAAGATCTGAATTTCAGCAGACGCTGTATTATGTCCTCGAATGACGCTCCGCACCTCTACTTCGGCTAATTTCCTCTGCCTGCTGTCCAGGGATATCTGGCGCAGGCTCTGTCGTTCTTCATTGCTCTGCTTTTCGACCTCAATCAGATCCATAAAGCAGAGAGGGCACTGGCCGGGTTCCGGAAGCTGAATCTGCGGATGCATGGAGCAGGTCCAGACGGTTTCCGGGCCGTGCTCATGTCCGGCAGCAGGATCTGTTTCCGCGTGTAAACCTCCTGGCAACAGGAGGAAGCAGCAGCACAAGAGAACAGTACTCAGTCGAAAAAACAGATCCTGCATGATACGGTTCCTCGTGGTTTTATTTTGCGTGCTCGGAATGGTCTTCATTATTGGCAGGTTGGGCCGGGGACGCATCACCGGTTTCTACCGGGACAGCCTCCGGCTCTACGCCAGCCTCTTTCAATTTGGCCAGATATTCTTCCGGATTCTCTTTGAATTGGGGAAGACATGCTGCACAACAGAAATAGACTCGTTTTCCCTCATGATCAGCATAGATTTCCTTGTTGATATCACCGCCCATGACCGGACATTTGGTCTGCGGGGCCGCAAAAACGTTGCCTGCGAAACTCAGCAGCATGAGAAGACACAGACTGGCAAGGCTGAATGTTTTAAAAATACGCATGATGAACTCCTTTATGTTTATGTTGGTTGGATAACAGGCCGTCGGAACTGTTTCGAGGTTTCGACTGCCTGGACAGCTTTATTTTTTTCCTGGTTTAACTTCTTTTATATCTTCGACGTCGTTCGGTTCTGCGACGTCCGGCTCTTCCCAGGTCGCCAAAACAACCCCGGCCTGGGCCTCTAATCCGGCTACGGCCAAGGCCCTGTCAGCCAGGGCACGGCTTGCAGCCAGAGAAAAGGTCAGCAGGCTCTGTTCCGCATCAATCATTTCTAGGATGGAGTTTTTTCCACTCTGAAATCCACTGACCGCAACCTCAATTTGTTGTTGAGCATTGGGAAGGAGCTCATCCCTATACAGGGCCAGTCTGCGCTCCGCATCCCGGTAGGCGTACAGCCCCTGCTCAATCCTATTTTTCAGGCCCCGCTTCTGCTCTTCTTTTAATGATCGGGCCGCCTTGATACCTGCATTCTGTTCAGCCACCTTTGCACGGCGACGGTCACGGAAGATGGGCAGGTTCATGCTGACCCCGGCAATCACCGGGTCAGAACCGCTGTCCGGCGGATTGCCGTATTCGGCAGATCCGGTCAGGATAGTTTTCAGGGATACCTGAAAGTCAGGAAAAAATTCCTTTTCCGCCAAATCTTTGCCGGTCCGCGCCTTGGCAATGCGCTCCTGTGCTGCCTGGAGCAGGGGAGCATTTTTAAGTGCAAGGGCGTAGATGGCATCTTCCTTTTTTTCCAGGACAACCTTGGGCAAATGCTTGGGCACGGCCCGTACCTGCTCCGCTTCAGTTCCCAGCAAATTATTGATGCGGGTACGGAGAGGAGAAGCCTGATCTTCCAGGGTCCGGGCTTTGTCCTGTGTCCGGGCGAGTTCCGCCTGAATCTTGAGCACATCAAAATAGGTCGCTTTTCCTCCTGTATAACGGCTGCGGGCTACACCTTCAAGATAGCGAAGCAGTTCAAGGTTGTCCGCCACAACCTGTTGGGAGCGACCAAGAAAGCAATACTCAATATAGGCTGTTTTGATTTGCCGTGCCACATCCAACTCCACTATCGCGATTTTTGCTCCTGCAATGGCCTCGTCATGGCTCCCCAATTTACGCATCAGGGGAAGTTTGCCGAACCAAGGCAGGCCCTGACCAATCCCCAGAGCCACCTGTTGCGGACCGGTTCTCGTCTCGACAGGCTGAAGATAATACTGGATTTCAAATTTCGGGTCCGGCAGCACTCCGGCCTGGCGTGCCTTTGCCGAAGCAGCTCGAAATTGGGCACGCGCTGCCAGCAGAGCATCATTGCCTATAAGGGCCTGTTCAAGATAGGCGGACAGGGTTTTCTCTTCTTTTTCAGCGGAGAAAACAGCGGAGCAGGGCAGTATGATCGGGATCAGGCAAAGAAAGCAGGTGCAGATATGTCGCTTCATTGGTTATATTTTTCCGCAGTTGTATTGCTTGGGTTGTTTGGAACAGAAAAAGAATTGCTACATTATAATGAAAGCAGTTTATCCGATGGAATTCAAAAAATATCTGCTGACCCCTTTCTTCACGAGAGGAGTCAGCTTTTCAA
>JBATKL010000174.1:0-23672 GCA_049669385.1 Candidatus Electrothrix sp.
CATCTTTTTTCTCCACATTACCTTCCGCGTTGATTACATCACCACCAACGGAAACCTGTCCTTGGCCGGAAGCGGTTATACTGAGGTTGGCACCTTTCTCTTTCTCCGCTGTCGGCTCTTTCGGAGAGGGCGAAGCAGGCTTCTGTGCTCCGGCGGGCTGTTGCGTAATTGGCTGCGCGGATTCAGAAGAATTCCTGCTCTGTTTGCCGTCTGTCGAACTCCGTTGCCAATTCAAAGCAACCCCGCCGATAATCGCCAGCAGAGCGAGGATGAAAGCGAGATACATTCCTCTGGTCATGACTCGTTCTTTTGCAGTACCGTTGAGCTTCTCGCTGTTCAGAAGAATCAGCTTGATTACAGTCGCAAAGATAAATAACCCGAATCCGGCAAAGACCAGCGGGTAGTGCAGATGTTCAATCCAGGTGTTGATATTGTTCACAGGCTTTTCCTCTTTTTATGTTCACCGGGTAAACCTTCACCGCATCAACCTGTTATCTAATATTTCCTGTCGTCTCTGTCAAAATAAATCAACCTTTTTGACCAGCAGAGTCGCTTGATAAAATATCGTATAAATGTTATATTTGATCTATGGAATGGCAGATATTAATCACAGAAGAATATGAGAAGTGGTTCAGGCAATTGCCTCAAAAGCATAAAGCGGCTATTGCAACGGACTTGGAAGTTCTTGGACATTTCGGGCCTCAACTTGGGCGACCTCATGTCGATCAGATAAAAGGATCGCGTTATTCCAATATGAAGGAATTACGAACAAAAGCTTCGTCTAAAGTATACCGATCTTTGTTTGCTTTCGATCCCGATCGTCAAGCGGTTATTTTATGCGGTGGAGACAAGAAAGGGAAAAATCAGGAGAAATTTTACAAACGTTTGATTGCAGAAGCAGAGAGAATCTTCGCAGATCATCTGGAAAATATGCAGAGTAAATAATGAGGTGGCCATGAAAACATTACATCAGCTTATTGAAGGAAATTTCTCGGCCAGCGAGCAGGTCGATATCCGAAGTAAATCGCAAGAGAAAATTTCCTCAATACGCCTCCAACAGGTGCGAAAGTCACAGCACATCACTCAGAAAGAACTGGCACAGGCTTTGGGCCTGTCGCAGTCGGCGTTGTCTGAGTTGGAAAGACGTCCTAATATCACCCTTGGTACCTTGCATCGTTATATTGAGGCGCTTGGGGGGAAATTAGAGATAACCGCTGTCTTTCAAGAAGGTAAGAAGGAGTTGTTGGCATAGTTGCATTTTCCTTTGCCCCAACGGGGCTGTATTTATCAGCTCAGGGTAACACCCTGAGCATATTCTTAACTCGCCCGAATCAACTCAAGTAACTCATCCGCACTGACGCGAGCACCCGAGTCTGTACCCTCCAGCAGAGAATTGGCCAGATTCCGTTTTTCATGATGGAGCTGGACGATCTTTTCCTCAATGGTATCCGTTGTCACTAGACGATACACCGTTACCGGACGTGTCTGACCGATACGATGGGCACGATCCGCTGCCTGATCTTCCACAGCCGGGTTCCACCAAGGATCCATATGGATGACATAATCAGCAGCGGTAAGATTCAATCCCAGTCCGCCCGCCTTGAGGCTGATCAGGAAAAGATCACCCTCACCAGCCTGAAAGGCATCCACCCGACGGATACGCTCCCGAGCCGGGGTGGTACCGTCCAGGTATTGATAGGAGATTCCTTCTTTGTCAAGATGTTCACGGATCAGGGCAAGATGACCGGTGAACTGGCTAAAAACCAAGGCTTTATGGTGTGATTCCAGTAATTCATCCACCACTTCGGCAAAAACCTGAAGCTTGCTTGAGGAAATTTTGGTGTTTTCGTCAATGAGTTTGGGGTTACAGCAGGCCCGGCGCAAGCGCATGATTTCAGCGAGAATCTGGAGATGACGCCCGCTTTTCTGGCCGTTGCTTTCGATATTCTCGATAGCCTGTTGACGAATAGCCTCGTAAAACTGCATTTCTGACTTCTTCATCTCCACCCGCAGGGTAATTTCGGTCCGAGGCGGCAATTCGTCCAGTACCTCAGATTTAATGCGGCGGAGCATAAAGGGGCGGATCAGTTTTTTCAGCTGGCGGCGGGCTGCATGGTCCTGGTGTTTTTCAATGGGAATACCGAAGCGGCTATTGAATTGTTTATAGGTACCGAGCAGGCCACGATTAATAAAGTTGAAGAGATTCCACAGCTCACCGAGGTGATTCTCAATGGGCGTACCCGTGGTGATAAGGCGAAACTTGGCATTCAAGCGCATCGCAGCCTTAGAACGCTTGGTTGCCGCATTTTTGATGGACTGGGCTTCATCCAAGACAACCGTTTGCCAGGAAATCGTTTCGAGCAGATCCACTTCCTGTTGCAGCAGGGTGTAACTGGTGACAAGAATGTCTCGTTTTCCCAGGCCGTTGACAATAGCTTCTCTGTCCCCACCGCAAAGGGTGTGCAGGGTCAGGGTCGGGGCAAAGCGAGCCGCTTCCTGCTCCCAGTTGAGGCAGACCGAAGTGGGGGCGATAACGAGGCTGGGGCCGTTCTCAGCACGATCGAGAATGACAGCCAGTGATTGCAGGGTCTTGCCAAGCCCCATGTCGTCTGCAAGACAACCACCGACACCGAGGTGAGCCAGTCGGGCCATCCAGACAAAGCCCTCTGTCTGGTAATCACGGAGTTCGGCCAGCAGTGTGGACGGTACTTCTGGAACAAAATCCTGGATAAAATCGATTCGTTTCAGCTGCTCCTTCCATCCATCATCCGTTTCGGTATTGGCTTGGCGGGTCAGGTCGTCCAGAGCCAGAGCCGCCAGCGGATGCACCTGGATCTCACCGTCTTCCGAATCTTTGGATCCCTTGGTGTCGCCGAATTGAATCAGATCTTCAAGGCGATCGCGAAATTCCTGGGTTAAGGCAAGAAATTGTCCTTTTCCTAAGGGGATAAAGCGGCTGTGTGATTCGCGGATTTTATCTAGTAAGGATTTCAGGTCGATAACCTCATCCTGATCCACCTTGACATGGCCGGACAGAGAAAACCAATTCTGCTGAGAGGTGCGGATATTGAGGTTCAGCTGATTGACACCGGCCCGCCTGCGCACAGCAAGTTTTTCCCCTTCAGGCCATTCGAGCACCACGCGGTCGCGGATCTCCTCCAGTTCCAGCAAGGCCTGGAGGCATTCTTCAGGATCCAGCATATGCCATTCCCGGTCATTTTCCTGTTCCAGGTCAATGGCAAGGTCGAGGATCGGGCAGCTCTCTTCGACTTCCCTCGCTTTTTCTTCCTCAAGGAGTAGGTTTCTGCGGGTCTGCATCCGTCGTTTATCGACCTCGGCCATGAGGTTGGCCACCCCGGCTCCTGGCTTCAGATAAGGGCCGCGCCGAGAAAAGGGCTGAACAAACATTTCTAGGCGGAATCCGCTCCCGTAGGGAATGATATGGAGATGAATAGTTGAGTCGGACTCAACAACGTGTACGCCCTGTTCAGCCGATCCCACATTGATGGAGGAATGCACCGTCATAAAGGAGGCAATATTGCCTATTGCATTGAGCACCTGCGCACTTGCAGAAATCGGGATGCGCAATCCGTCACGACCGGTTATTTCGGCAACTCGACTGTGCTCGTCATTGATCTCCATGACGCGAAAGCGAGTGGGGGTTTCCGGCCAGACCGTCACCTTACCTTCACCAATATCCTGAAGAAAATGGATAAAGAGGTGTCCATCCTGCTCTTCAACCATCAACTCTGGTTCACCGGCCACGATCTCGACAGGGATTTTTCCTGATTTTTCAAGAAAGACCAGAGGGTGTCCAACCAAAGCAGGCAGGGCTTCGTCCATGTCGAATTCACAGCCGCCATTGCGGGAGTTGATATCGCCGACCTGACGCAAGGCCGCGCATATTTTCAGATCCTGCTCGGTCAGAAAATCAAAATCCTCAGGCTGCATGAGCCTGTTCAGGCCGATTCCTCTGCCCTTGCTCCATTTTCCCGCCCCCTTTCTTTTCTGTTCCTTAGTTGAAAGAGTGAGGTTTTCGCCGTCAAACTCTACCAGAAAGACGAGTCGACTGGTTTTATCCGGTTTTCGAGAACGGCTGGTGACGGTGATAAGCTCTTGTAAGCTCTGCTTCCAGGAGGTTTCATCCGTTGAGATGATATGGACGATGGAGGTGCAATTATTTTTCTTGCGCAGTTCTTTTGCTGCTTCAGCCAGATCTTTTTGTTCGGGATCAAGAACGCCGAGTAATTCCGCGCCTTCCATAGCTAACCAGAAAAAACCATTTGTTTCTGCCTGTTGGTGGAGCGATAACAGATCGTTTTTAAATTCTTCAGGTATTTCTACGCCCATCCAGTATAAGGACAGGGCAGCCACCAGAGAACTCAAACAGCGTTCGTCTGCCTTGAGCTGATCTGTCAGTACCCGCATGTCTGGCAGGGTGCCGTCGATACTCCTGACATAGGCATCAAGGAAGCGGAAAGGAATCTCCTCAGGGCATCCCTTGCAACGCTCCAAGACCAGCGCAACAGCTCGACTGATAAGGAATCGATCTTGCTCCGTATTACGAATCAGGAGGGAGAAAATACAGAACAGTCCTGTTATATTGAAGAAAAAAGTTGCCTCGTGTTCCGCATATTTGTTGAGCTGGGCAAGATCTTCCTCGAAAAGCTCTAATGCTTTGTCGACCTGCCCCTCTAGGAAGGCAAGGGTGCCAGCGAAACCGGATCCCTGAAAGGCTTCGGTATGGGCAGTCAGCAATGCCTGAAGTTGTTCGAAATTTCCCTGTAAGAGATAATATCCGGCCAACATACGCTGAAAGGGCACGCGCTCATCCTCGGACAAGGTTATGCCCTCATCATCTTCAAGATAGGCAATGACAGCCGGGAAATGACAGGCCTTGTCCATGGAATAATGGATGATAGTGTTCAGCAGGAAAAATTGCTGAAAGCCGGGCAGGCTGCCGAACCAAGCTGCATCAAAGTTTCGGGCAACAATTCTGACTGCTGGAGGCTCAGGACCGATATGCTCCTGTCCATGGTTTTCTAAAAAGGTGACAGCCTCATCGATTTTGTCAAAATCGTCTGCATACATACCGATACGGAATTGACGCAGGGCCCGTTGACAGCGAGTGGCCCATTTGCCGTACAAATAAGAGACCGGTGCTTTTTTTTCAATCAGGGCGGCGAGTTCAGTGAAACGTCCCTCTGCAACCGCCTGTCGGGTCAACTGCTCAGCAAGATGAGGCGGGCATTGATTCAACGCATTAATAAAGTGTTGCTCACGGAGCTGGTTCATGGTCGACTCCAGCTCTTTGCGGGTTAACCGATGAACCTCCGGTATGGGAATATCTGTTCCGGCAAGGCAGTTACCGAGAAAGGTTGTTGATACCGGTTCGTAAATTATTGAGATGAACTGGAGAAGAAATTGCTCAAACGGGGGCAGAGTATGGACAGGCGGCTGTTGGTCGTTTTCTTGATCTGGCACGAACATGTCTTTTTAACCGGAAGGGGAGTAACTTGTTGTCTTTGCGTTCAATGAGGGATTCTTTTGAACACTTGAAAAAACAACAGACGAAGCTTTCGCCCCGTCTGTTGTTAACCGTCTTGGTTGATCGAAGGGCTGGGCTATTTGAGCAGAGACTCGTAGGTGACTATTGTGGACCGGGATTGGAGGGCCGCCACCCATGAGGTGACCAGCTCCTTACGTGCCGATGCCAGTAGTTTTTCTTTTGCCTCATCTCGCTTGGCGATATCGGCCTTTGCTGTCCCAGCTCTTCGTTCGGCGACTTCAAAGAGATAATATGAGGTGCCGATTTGCAGAGGTGTTTGCGCCAATTTTTGTTTCCAGGGCATTGTAAAGCTTTCCTGAATAAGTTGATTCGGCGGCAGGTCTTTCCCTTGAGCAGAGCGCTGGAGGAACTCCGTGACCGTCACTTCCGGCTTATTTTCCTGCCCTGTCTGGACTGCCTCGACAGCCTGTTGAAGACCGCCTTGCTCCTTGCTTGCCGCTAACAGTTCGTCAGCAGCCTTGGCTGCAAGTTCTTCGGATTTTTCTTTGCTATAATCGGTAACAACCTGATCCCGTACCTCATCAAGCTCGGGTAGCTCAGGCTTCTGGATGTCATCAACAAAGAGAATCGCATATCCTTTATCTATTTCTACAATAGATGAAAGTTCGCCTTGCTTAAGGCTGAAGGCGACATCAAGAAATTTGGGGTCATTGATTATCCCTTCAGGCAGCTTTGTCCGGGCAAAATAATCAGAGGTATGAATCTCAGCAGCATTATCATCATCATTATTATTATTATTTTCCTGGCTGTATTTCTCCAGGCTACCGGATCGCATAATCCCTTCGTAGGCTTTGGTGACCCTTTGAAAGGTGAGGGTCTTGGCCTTTTGTTTTTTCAGAGTGACTGCCAGGTTGTCTTTGACCTGCTCAAAGGTACGAACAGATGCGGGACGAATTTCTTCCAGTTTGATGATATGATATCCAAACTGTGTTTCTACCACCTCGCTGATATCTCCGGGCTGAAGGGAAAAGATGGCCTTGTCAAAGGCCGGGACCATGCGTCCGCTCGAGAAAAAACCCAGATCTCCACCCTGTTCTCTTGTCGGTCCTTCGGAGTATTCTTTGGCCAATGCGCTAAAATCACTTCCCTCATTGCGAGCAAGCAGGAGCACATCTTCAGCCTTTTTCTTTTGCGCTGTCCGAACGGCTTCGCTGTCGCTTTCAGTCGTCTTGAGTAATATATGGCGGGCGTGACGCTGTTCCGGCTGCTGATAGCTTTCTTTTCTGCTTTCGTAAAGAGCCTGTATTTCTTCTTCATCCGGTTGTGCCCGTTCTATATCCTCACTCTGGTTGAAAACCAGGTAGTTCAGACGAATTTTCGGCTCGGAGCGGTATTTTTCTTTATTTGTTGTGAACCAGGTAGCCAGCTCATCTTCCTTTATCTCCACCTTGTCCTCGAAGTCGGTACTCTTGAACTGCACATAGGCAAGTTTTATCTCTTCGTCGCTATAGGCGAGCCAGCCATCAACTTCATTCTCCGCAACCAAGGCAAAACTGGCGAGATCATTGGTCACGCGACTGGCTCTCAGGTCGGATTTGATGCTGTTTTCAAAAGCCGTGGGTGTCATTCGATTTCTTGCCAACAGATCCTCATATCGCTGTTGGTTGAATCGCCCGTCTTCCTGGAAGACTTCCATTTTTTTTATATTTTCCTGCACCATCAGATCACTGACCCTGATCCCAATTTCTTCACCACCTTGGCGCAGCAGCTCGGATTGAATCAGTTGGTTGAGTACTTGCTGCTGAATCCCTAATTGTTCCAGCAGGGCAGGGGGGATTTTCCCGCCGAACTGTTGGCGGAAATTATCTGCTGTTTGATTATAGGCCTTAATGTAGTCCTGATACGAGATATCCACCTTGTTTACAGTGGCGACGGCAGTACGAGCATTGTTTTTATTTCCACCGAAGCCCCAAAAAATAAAAACAATGACAATCACAAGCACCAAAGCCTGAATCAGGGGCGATTGAGCTTGTTTGCGCAGGATATTCAACATGATATATTACTCTCCACAAATCGTTATTCAAAGAAATCGGATGATATTTGTTCAACTCTGAGGCGATAAACATAGCAGGTTATCAAGGAAAAAGCCAATTATTGTGTAACCGGTTCCTGACAAGAGGCTGCGAGAAGAAATAATAGCTAAAAACGAGCAAGATCTCTTGACAAAGGAAATATCCTATAGTAAGTGTTGCCATCATCTTTATAGAATATAAACAGTGAATAATTTTTTATTCATTTCATATTATTTTTTACCCTAGGGAGAAATACAATGGCATCTATTGAGCACAATGGTACCAGCTACGAGGTTGATGAAGACGGCTTCCTGTTGAACGGTTCTGAAGAATGGGATGAGAACTGGGTTGACTACGTAAAGAGTGTTGAGGGTATCAACGACATGACCGATGAGCATCAGAAGGTTATTGACGCTCTGCAGGAATACTATAAGAAAAATGGTATTGCTCCCATGGTACGTATTCTTTCTAAGACCACAGGGTTCCCGCTCAAGAGAATTTACGAGCTGTTTCCGTCAGGGCCTGGTAAAGGAGCCTGTAAAATGGCTGGTCTGCCCAAACCTACAGGTTGTGTATAAGCTGTAATAAGCTGTAATATGCTGTAGAGTTGGACTGACGTGTAGTACATGAGGGCCACCCGCTAGGGTGGCCCTTTTTTTTGTTCTTTTATCCCCTCCTTCTTGTCCCTTTCCTCTTTTTTTCTTTTCCTCTGTAATGCAAGATGAAGAAAAAACATTGCGGCGCAATGATTTTTCGTGAAGTTGAGAATGTGAATCATTATTAACTTATTGTTTTTAAACAATAAGTATTGACTTCCTGTTCGTGCTTTCAGTATATCTTCTTTTGCAGCTGATTATATCAGCTCTGGCTACAGGGTAATACGCAACACGCCATGAATAGACAAATATACATTTTTCCGCGAATTTTCCGGGAATTTGTTGCTAAGTATATTGAGGAAGTAAGTTTTCAACTTTAAAAAAGGAGGGCAATAATGTCTGGAAATCAATGTTGTAACAAGTGTGGAAAGGTCGCGGTGGCTGCTAAAGAAAAAGGCAACGCCGCCCCGGTGAAGAAAATCTATGAGCTGTTCCCGTCAGGGCCTGGCAAAGGAACCTGTAAGATGGCTGGGATGCCCAAGTCGACAGGTTGTGTTTAAGCTGTCGACCCTGTTTAATTTGATGGTCTGAACTCACATCAAGTTTATGAGGGCCGCCTGCTTGGGCGGCCTTTTTTGTAATCTTAGCAAGAAAATTCCCTCCCCAAAGCCATACTCCTTGACTTGTCCCGTAAACCTTTCTAAGTATCTTTTGGGCAGTTTGCAATGAAGATCATCCTCAGAAAATTTTAGAAAGACAAGGTGGACAGATTCCCATGATTACCCTGCTAGATTACGGTGCTGGTAATGTACGCTCAGTAGTAAATGCCCTTGAGAGCCTGGGCGAAACAGTGGTCAGGGTCAATTCGCCCGCTGATATTAAAAAGGCAGAGCGATTGGTGTTTCCCGGAGTAGGCAACTACGGTGCCATGATGCAAAGCCTGCGGCAACAGCAGCTTATTGAGCCGCTCCTGCGTTACCTTCATGAAGATCGACCATTTTTCGGTATCTGTGTTGCTCTCCAGGCCTTGTTCGATTCCAGTGAAGAGGCTCCTGAAGAGTCGGGACTGGGCATTATTCCGGGGCGGGTGAAGCGATTTGATACCGAGTTGGCGATTCCCCATATCGGCTGGAACGGGATCAAGGTTCATCAACCATCGAGAATCTTTCACGGGTTTTCTGGGCAAGAGAAACTGTATTTTGTCCATTCCTATCATGTGGAAACAACCCATACCGCTGATGTGTTGACCACCACGAATTACGGATGTGAGTTTGTCAGCTCTGTCCAGAAAGGCAATATAATCGCGACCCAATTTCATCCCGAAAAAAGCGGTAAAGCCGGGTTGAAGCTGCTGGAAAATTTTCTGGATACCAGCCGAGAGGCGGTCATCCCGCAATCCTGCCCAACGGAGACCACGCTGGCTGAACGCATTATCGCTTGTCTTGATGTTCGTTCTAATGATCAGGGCGATCTCGTAGTGACCAAGGGTGATCAGTATGATGTACGTGATGTACAGCAAGGCGGGAATGTGCGTAACTTAGGACAGCCGGTTGAGCTGGCTCAGGATTATTACGAGCAGGGAGCAGATGAGGTAACCTTTCTCAATATCACAGCCTTCCGTGATTTTCCTCTTGAGGATATGCCTATGATGGAGGTGCTGCAAAAAACCTCGGAAAAGGTTTTTGTTCCTCTGACCGTTGGTGGCGGGATTCGTGACTTCACCGACTGTAACGGCAAATTTTACTCGGCTCTTGAGGTGGCCTCAGAGTATTTTCGTTCCGGGGCAGATAAAATTTCTATCGGTTCTGACGCGGTGTTGATTGTCGAAGAAGTGCTTAAAGCCGGCAAGGCAACAGGACTGAGTTCCATCGAGCAAATCGCGCGGGTGTACGGCAATCAGGCCGTGGTGATCTCTGTGGACCCGAGGAGGGTTTATGTGGAGCATCCCGATGACACCCCGCATCCGGTTGTCGAAACTGCATTTCCTGGAGAAAACGGTGAAAAATACTGCTGGTACCAGTGTACTGTACGAGGGGGGCGTGAAGGACGCGATCTTGATGCGGTCACCTTGGCAAGGGTCTGTGAGCAGTTAGGTGCCGGAGAAATCCTCCTCAACTGTATTGATAAGGACGGAACCAACTCCGGTTTTGATCTGGAGCTGATCAATGCGGTAAAGGAGGCTGTTACTATCCCGGTTATTGCCTCAAGCGGAGCCGGATGTGCTGAGCATTTTCTGGAAGTATTTACCAAGACAGATGCTGAGGCAGCCTTAGCTGCTGGGATTTTTCATCGGAAAGAGGTGCCGATCGGGCAGGTGAAAAAATTCTTGCAGGATAATGAGGTAGAAATTAGGACGTGTTGAATCCAGGAATTTAGATTGAGGTTATCTGCATGCGACCAGTTTGCAGGTAACTAGGTCTAGATAATCAGGTTACCCGTTATTCTACGTTATTCGACAGGGTCCTGTGCCTTCCTGCCGGAAGGGGTGGGAGATGCTGAGCCGGTTGTTTCCGGTGTTTCAAAAATAGTACATTGGTTTTTTCCATACCCCTTGCTTTTGTAGAGTGCCTTGTCGGCCTTTTTCATGACCTCTGTCAGGTCTTGGCCATGTTCAGGGTAGCAGGCTATGCCGCAGCTTACCGTTACGCTTAAGGCGTTTCCTTCGTAATCTAGGGGGGCTTGAGCTATTTTGATCCGCACTTTCTCCGCAATGACCCATGCCTTTTGGCAGGTGGTATCCGGGAGAAAGGCTATAAACTCATCACCGCCAAATCTGGCCAGCATATCTTCTTCACGTAATTCCGAGCGCATAATTTCTGAAATTGAGACGATCAACTTGGTTCCGGCGTGATGTCCATAAAAATCATTCACCGCCTTCAGGCTGTCTGCATCAATCATGAGCACAGAGAATTTCCCGGTTTTTGCCAGGATTCGCTGGTACTCTCGCTGCATAAAAATCAGCAACATTTTCATGTTCCACAGACCGGTGAGTTGATCAGTTCTTGATAACTGTCTGATTTTATCTTTTGTTCTCTCTGTTTCTTTGAAGATTAGGGTGACAAAATAGGCAAGGAGCCATAGGAGAAGGAGTTGGATGATCGGTTGGGCGAGATGGTCCTTGTGGAAAATGATCGGAGAATTTTTGAGAAAAAAGCCAAGTTCTCCAACACCGAGAAACAGATAGCACACAGTGACAAGAAGAGCGCCCAGAAAGGTGGATAGGGTGCCCAAGGTTGTCCCGGCCAGCATGATAATAACGAAATAAAGGGGCAGAAGTGGGCTTGATAAGGAGCCGGTTGTCCAGACAACAGCTGTAATAAAGAAGGCTATTCCCCACATGTTCAGGGAAAGCTTCCAGCGTGTTCCGTCATGGCTGGGCCACATATAATGAAGAACGCAAATGAAGGCAGTAAATGCTGCCATGCTTGCATACAGAAGTGTTGGCTCTCGAACACGCACCGAGGGAAGATTGGTGCCTAAAAGGACGAGAACTAAGAGTAACCATTCGAGACCGGCCACGATGCTGCGATAGCCGATCAGTTCCTCTTTGTCGATTTCCTTATGTTCGTCTATAGGAATCTGGCCAACCCGTTGACCATTGAGCAAGGAATAGATAGGGGAGCTTTTTTCATATGAGACCGGAGTGTTGGCAACGGTTTTTTCAGAGAAAAATCCTTTCCTTGACGATGGATGTTGACCCTTTTTTAGCGGGTTAACTCTGGTCATACGTTGCTCGTCCTGTCTGTATAAGCTTGTGCGGGCAGGCGGAAATTTGAATGACAGCTTAAAAACTCTCAATGATTATAGACTAAAATATCATGTCACGCCTGTAAAAACAAGCTCGAATGAAGAAGTGTACTCAGTGTCAAGTTTGTTGTCGAAGAAAAAGTATCCTCTCTTCTCTCTTTGCCAGCCTTTGGTGCGACAGGAATTTTTGCCCCATCGTTGGCTGAAATTATATTTTGTTGAGAGCGGTTAGAGAGATATATTTTTTGAAAGCTCAAAAAAGAAAAGTGAAACTATATAGAATAAAAAGATTTTTTATTTTTTCTACGTACTCTAATCTTTTTTTGATTCCTCTTAAATCATACTTGATTTTCGTAAAAAATCCTTGTAAAAGATGTTGACAGGAAGAAAAGTTTGCTCCACCTAACATTTTACCGTGAAGAGAAATGTCATGAGGCAAAAACGCAATATATTTTCTTGTTGTCTGCGGAGCATACAACAGCGGCGTACGCAGCCTTCAGAAGAGGTGCGTCCGTTGTCGGAATGCTGCGGTTGCAGCAGAGTGAGAGTGTGCAAAGTCAGCGGTGATCGCAGTGATTGCGGCAGGATGGCCGCGCTAGGCGTATTGCCTGGAACCGTGCTGGAGTTGCTCTGTCCTGCACGGGGGCGAGGACGAAGGCAGTGTATGGTGAAAATCAATGGAGGGACGCTCAGTCTTGATGCGTTAACCGCTCGAAATATTTTTGTTTGTCCTGCCTGAGGACTCTTTTTTTTGGCGTTCTTTTTAGTTGAGGCTAAATAAGTTTTTCAAGGGAAATGCTATGCAGAATCTTATTGTCGTGCTTGTCGTCCTTGTCGCCTGCTTCTATGTCGGGAGATCCCTGTTTCGTTCCTATCGGTCAGGGAAATGCTCCTGCTCCGGTGGGTGCTCCGGCTGCGGAGGTGATACAAAATCGACATGTTCGCCTCAGAGTGAACAGAAAGAACAGAAAGAATAATGAATTTACGAAAAATGCAAACCGGGCAATCCGGTATTATCGCTTCTGTGAAGATAGGCGGCAGCCTTGGCTTGCGGATGAGAGAAATGGGGCTCGTGCCGGGTACAAAGATTACAGTGACTGGGCGTGCTCCGCTCTACGATCCTGTGAAACTTCGTATTCATGGGCAGACCCTGACCCTGCGCAATAGCGAGGCGGATTATATTGACGTGGATATTACAGTGAAAACAGATCCTGCGGAGGGGAAGTTCTGATGGCTGATGCTGTTCATCTAGCCCTTGCTGGCAACCCCAATGCTGGTAAGACCACCCTGTTTAATTATCTTACCGGAGCACGTCAACATGTGGGGAATTATCCCGGCGTAACGGTTGAAAAAAAGGAAGGGGTTTACCTCCATGAGGGGCAGGAATTTCGGGTTGTTGATCTGCCCGGAACTTATTCCCTGACCGCTTATTCCGTGGAAGAACTGGTGGCCCGTGATTATCTGGTGAATGAGCAACCGGATGTGGTGGTTAATATTGTTGATGCCTCCAATTTGGAGCGAAATCTGTATCTGAGCTGTCAATTCCTTGAATTGGGCGTCCCCTTGGTCATTGCTCTTAATATGATTGATGTCGCAGAAAAGCGCGGTATTTTAATTGATACAGAAAAGCTGAGCCAGTTGACCGGGGTTCCGGTTATTCCCATTGTTGCTCGCACCGGAAAAGGGGTGGAGAAACTCCTGGAGACTGTTCAAACGGTCAGCCGTGCAGATGCTCGTCCGCAAACCCTGATTCGTTACGGAATAGATATTGATGAGGCCTTGAGAGAGTTAGTTCCGATTATTGAAGAGAAGAAGCTTCTTGTCGAGACCTATCCTGCTTCCTGGACTGCTTTAAAAATTTTGGAAAACGATGAACAGGTCGTCGCCAAAGTTATGCTGGAAAACATGGCGGTCGGGCAGCAGCTCATCGATCGGAGTGAGGTCTTAGCACAGCATCTTCAGAAGACCATTGAAGCCTATCCTGAGATGGTGATTGCTGATCACCGCTACGGTTTTGTTCGCTCCATTCTCCGTCAGGGCGAGGTAACCCGAGTAACAGAGCAGGACAGGCTCTATGCCTCGGATCAGATCGATAAAATTGTGACCAACAGGGTCGTGGGACCGTTATTGATGGCCGCAGTTTTGTTGGGCCTGTACAGCTTTACCTTTAACTGGTCCGGTTTTTTGGTTGACGGGCTGGGTATCTTTTTTGACGTGCTCGGCAACCTGACGGAAACGTTGCTGCCCGATGGGCCGGTCAAATCCATGATCATCTCCGGGGTGATTGACGGCGTGGGCGGGGTGCTCGGTTTTGTCCCAATCATCATGTTTATGTTTTTTGGGATCGCCGTGTTGGAGGACTCAGGGTATCTGGCCAGGGTTGCCTTTATGATGGATAGGATCTTCCATTTTTTCGGATTGCACGGATCCTCAGTTATGCCCTTTATTATTTCCGGTGGTATTGCAGGCGGCTGTGCTGTGCCAGGCGTTTTGGCCGCTCGAACCCTACGCTCCCCTAAGGAGCGGATGGCAACTCTGCTGACAGTGCCCTTTATGAATTGTGGTGCTAAACTGCCGGTCCTGACGCTTATTATCGCTGCTTTTTTCCCCAATCATCAGGCAAGATATTTGTTTTTAGCAACATTTATTGCTTGGCTGGTGGCCCTGATGGCGGCAAAATTCCTGCGTATGACCCTGCTGAGAGGCGAATCCACCCCCTTTGTTATGGAATTGCCACCCTATCGGATGCCCACTGGTAAGGGCTTATTGATTCACACCTGGGAACGGACCTGGCAATATATTAAAAAAGCAGGCACGGTAATCCTGGGGATTTCCATCCTGCTGTGGGCCATGATGACCTATCCTGGCCTGCCCTCAGACAAGGTTGATGAATTTGAAGCCATGCGCCGGTCGGCAGCTGTCTCCGGTTCTGCTGGCCGAACCGCTGATGAAGCTCCTGGTGGAAATCCTGCATTGCTGCGAATTGATCAATTGGAAGCCGAGGCCGGGTTACGCTCTTCCATAGCCGGTCGCATGGGGAGAGCCTTGGAGCCGATCAGTCGTTTTGCCGGTTTTGACTGGCGGACCAATATCGCTCTGGTGGGCGGCTTTGCAGCTAAAGAAGTCATTGTCTCCACCTTGGGTACGGCTTATTCCCTTGGCGCAGTGGATCCAGAAAACACGACCTCGTTAAAAGATAGGCTCGCCGGAGACAGGCACTGGAATCCGGTCACAGCTTTGGCCTTTCTCGCTTTTATTATGTTTTATTCCCCCTGTTTTGTCACCGTGGTTGCCATTGCGAAGGAGGCGGGATCCTGGAAATGGGCATTTTTTTCTATGGGATTTAACACCATTTTTGCTTTCGGGATGGCGGTAGGGATCTTTCAGCTGGGAACCTTGCTTGGGCTGGGGTGAGGTGAGATGAGAACGATTGATCAGCACATGCGATGAGGAAAAAAGTTAAAACACGCCGACTCTGTTTTGTTACCCTAACCCTACTGTCGGCCATTGTCGTCATCGTCGTCATCGTCGTTTCTAACGTGCTGATCAGTCGTTACGGGCAGTACTGCTTTGACCGCCTTGACAATACACCTCCTGTGTACTGCGCAATCCTGCTGGGGACCTCGAAATATCTCCGAGGGGGCAGGAGGAACCTCTACTATACATATAGGATAGAAGCGGCAAAGAAGCTGTATGACAGTGGGAGATGCAGAAAGATTCTTGTTTCGGGTGATAACGGGACAAGGCAGTACAATGAACCGAAAAATATGAGGAAGGACCTGATTGAAGCAGGAGTGCGTAAAGAGGATATCATCTCTGATTACGCCGGATTCAGAACTCTTGATTCAATCATCCGTTTTAAAAAGATCTTTGGTCGGCAACGAGGTATTGTTATTTCACAAAAATTTCATAACGAACGGGCGATCTACATCGGCAGGGCGTACGGAATAGAGCTGTACGGTTATAATGCGCAGGATATAGGGGTTCGCAGCGGATTGAAGATCAGGTTGCGCGAGGTTTTTTCCAGGGTTATGTGCGTGCTGGATGTGGAGATGCTGCACACCGGACCAAGATTTCTGGGAAAACAGATCAAGGTCTAAAGCGAGCTTGCTGCCCCGCTGGAAAGACGATTGACTTTCTTGTCCATCTGCCGTAGATTTCAACCAAATTAATGCTTATATAAAGACCGTATCTATGCCCTCTGAGAACAAACTCACCGCCAGCCAGGAAGATTATTTAGAGGCGATCTATCATATTGTCGCTGATAAGATGGCTGCTCGTGCCAAGGATATCTCTGATTATCTTGCTGTGCGTGCCTCCTCGGTCACCGGAGCCCTGCGGACTCTGCGGGCAATGGGCTTAGTCAATTATGCCCCCTATGATCTGATCACCCTCACGGAAGAAGGGCATACTGCTGCCGAGGATATTGTTCGTCGGCATAAGGCGCTGGAAAATTTCTTGGTCAATGTACTGGGGGTTGACGCGCGGGAGGCTGATGATGCGGCCTGTAAAATGGAACATTCTGTGCCCAAAGCCATTGTGGAGCGCCTGGTGAAATATGCCGAGTATGTGGAGAAATGCCCGAAAGGTGGAATCAGCTGGGAATCAGGCTTCGGGTATTACTGCAAGCACGGTTGCACGGAAGAGGATTGCAAGGACTGTGAGTATAAAGAAGAATAGTTTTTGCTCTTGCTTTTGCTCTCCGGAGCTTTTTTCCGCTTACCTCTGCTGGCTTTCTGATGTACCGCAACAGGTTTCGCCAGGTTTCGCCAGGTTTCGCCCAACTTCTCTGTTTGTAAATACCCTGCCTTTTTTCACTTGATAGTCTCCCCGCATTTACTCACAGAGTCCAAAACCCTACTTGCCAAACGCCCTTGCTACGAGTATTCTTGCGGCAACGTCCGGGTGGTATCCGGGCGGATGTCCTGTTCTCTGCCGACTTCATCCGGCGAAACAGCAGCCGATAAGCCCCTTTTTTTAACCTCTGACAAAGCAAACTGATCGTGAAGAGCAATGCCTATCCCTTGGTCGCCCTGATAGGACGACCCAATGTGGGGAAATCCACCCTGTTTAACCGAATCACCCGACGGCGTGACGCCATTGTCGACCCCACACCCGGTGTTACCCGTGACCGCCATTATGCCCGAGCGGTTTGGGAGGAGCATGCCTTCATGCTGGTGGATACCGGCGGCATTGAGGAGGTGGACGGCCCAGATAACGACCAGTTCAGCGACCATATCCGTGCCCAGGCTCTCCAAGCCGTTGAAGAAGCTGATATTATTCTCCTTCTTCTCGATGGTCGCCAGGGCGTACTGCCCGGTGATCATGAGATTGTGGAACTCCTTCGGCGCACGGACAAAGAGGTCTTTTTCGTGGTCAATAAGATTGATTCCCCGGCGATCGAAACCGAATTATTGACCCCGTTTTGGGAACTGGGTGTGCCGGATTTATGGGCGTTGTCTGGAGATCATGGCTACGGTTTCCGCACCCTGATGGATGATTTGCTTGAAAAGCTGGGCAATACCGAACCCCCGACAGATTTGCCCGAAGGCACTATCCGCCTTGCCTTCTTCGGACGGCCCAATGTGGGCAAATCCTCTATGATTAATGCGATCATGGGTCAGGAGCGGATGGTCGTTTCTGAAATCTCCGGCACCACCCGTGATTCTGTGGATACCCTGCTCAGCCGTGATCAGTATAATTATCTGCTCATTGACACTGCTGGTATCCGTCGCAAGGGCAAGACCACGGACAAGCTGGAAAAGTTTTCCATCCTCAAGGCCCTTAAGGCTCTGACCCGTTGTGATATCGCCGTGGTACTCATTGATGCGGAAGAGGGTATCACAGAGCAGGACACTAAGGTGATCGGCTATACCCAAGATCATGGTCGGGCTTTGCTGATCCTCATTAATAAATGGGATCTGATTCAGGACGATAAAAAGAAACAGGACTGGCTACTGGAAGAGGTGCGCCTGGCCACCAACTTCATCCCCTTTGCTCCGATTTTCAGGGTGTCGGCTAAAACAGGCTATGGTGTCAAGCGGATCTTCCCTGAGATCGGCAAGATGGACCGTCAGTTCCATCAGCGATTTACGACCTCAGCCCTGAATCGGCTCTTGGCATCGGCAATTCTCCATCACGAACCACCTATGTATAAGGGCCGGAGACTGAAGCTCTATTACACGGCTCAGCTTGATACGTCACCGCCATCCTTTGTCGTGATTGCCAATTACCCCAAGGGAATTCATTTTTCCTATCAGCGATACCTTAAAAATCAGTTTCGGGAAGGACTGGGTTTGGATAGGATACCGATACGCCTCTTTTTCAAGGAGCGGAGCGGGCGGACTCAACGTTAGGATTATTTTTTTGCAGCAGGCCTTTTTACTTACCCACTCTTTATGGCGAAGAGGGAAGGGCGTGGAGCTGGTGGCACTGCTCTTCTGTGGTAGTATGAAGAGCCGGGCGTTGTTTTTTTTTATTTCACCAAGGAAGTCCCTGTTCCTTGGTCGTGAATTTTGTCTCTTGAGACGGTCGGGTAGGCTGTAATTGGCTCCTTTTTGCAAAGCGGCTTGCCAAAAAAAAATCTGAAGAGTATTCTTATCTCAACTTGTTGAACAGCTGAAGTCTGTTACAAGAAAGATTGCTGGATAAAAAGATCTTGTAACGCTTCAGGGCTGCTGCCCTGTTCCTTAGGGGTGCGAGTTCGTATGAGGAATTGTTCTCTGTTTAACTGCAATATGCTTGTTGTCGCCGGTATTCGTGATGCCGGGCTCGTTATATCAGAGGCATGTCATCTTGCATATTTTTTGCTTTTTTATCGATAATACAAGAATGAATCTATGAGCTGGAGAAAAGATATAGACCGGATCCTTCTTCCTCAAAAAGTTTGGGAAGAGATCGTTGCGCATTGCCGGAGAAAGGTGGCAGGGGATTTTCTTCCGGATGAGAGCAAGGTTAATAGGGCCTTTGGTATCCTTGCCGGAGTGCAGGCGGGAAGAGAGCTTCATGTGCGCATAGTGAATCCTGTAAAAAAAAATGCTCGAAATCAGGAACCCCTGAAAAGCTTCATGGACAAGATGATGGAAGAGCATGCTGTTCCATCCACCACCCCGCTTGATAAACGAGGCTGGATTACCGATCCTGAAGAATTTAGAGAGTGCCTCGAACGCTGCAATAAACAAGGCTTTTCCATTTTCGGGGCCTATCATATCCATCTGGTTCCCTGGGAAGGAGATCCTCTCCGTGATATCCCAACCCGCCTTGATACGCTCTTGGTTAAAGACAGCAAAATGTTCTCCTTTATAATCTCTATGGTAAATATTGAGAAACCTTTTATGCGAGCCTTTTATGAAGGAAGGGTTGATCAGGAAGCCCCGATCATTATCGTTTAATTTATTTTCATTTATTTTCATCAATATTTTGTTATGTTTACAAATACGAGAGTAGAGTCTGACCTTATTGTCGAATATACTGATCCTGTTGAAGGCTTTAAGGGATGGCTGGTTATTGACTCGATGACCCATAAACTTGCTGCTGGTGGTCTTCGGGTTCAGCAAGGGCTTACCTGCGAATGTGTCCAGCGTCTTGCCGCCACTATGACCCTGAAGATGCGGATTGCTGGAATACGGGCTGACGGGGCCAAGAGCGGTATTGATTATGATCCTGCAAGTCCGGGTAAGCAGGAAGCCTTGTTTCGTTTTATGCGGGCCATCAAGCCGTATATGGAAGAACGCTACTCTATGGGACCGGATATGAACACCACAATGCCTGAACTGGATGCGGTGTGTCAGCGCCTTGGTCTTTCTTCCATCAAAAATGCGGTGGCCAGGAACCAAGAGCTTGATGATACGGCCTTTGCCCAACGAACAGCCCTGCTTACCGCTCCCTGTGGTCATGCAACGCTGGGCAGATTACGATCCGGTGCCGGTTTGGCAGCCTCTTGTCTGGCGACCTTAGAATTTCTCGGGATTCCTCCGCAGGAAGGGACTGTGGCCATTCAAGGATTTGGTGGCTTGGCAGCAGGGGCGGCGTATATTCTCCACCAGGCCGGGGTCAGGATAGTCGGTCTGGCTGATCGGGAGAAAAGCCTGTTCAGTATCAACGGTACCCCTTTGGATATCCCCTCTCTGCTCGCCTCTCAGGAGGACGGGGAAAAGGGAATTATTCCGACGGCGGAAAATCCTAAGGCTGCCTATTCCGACAATACAAAGATCTATGATATTCCCTGTGATATCTTTGTGCCAGCAGCTATTGAAAAGGCTGTTGATAAAAAGGCCGCAGAGCATATTCAGGTGAAGGCCATTGCCAGCGGCGCTAACTTGGCCGTCACTGAAGAGGCGGAACAGATCCTTCATAAGCGTTCTATTCCGGTGATCCCGGACATGGTTGCTGGTTGCGGCGGTTCCCTGTCCATGGAAGGGCTGTTTGGGCCGGATACCATGCCCACTGCTGAGGATGTTTTGGCCCACGTTGATCAAAAAACACGGAAAATCGTCAAGGCAATGCTGCGCCGCAGTCAACAGGATGATATTTCGCCGCGCGAGGCCGCTCTCCTGCTCTGTGCAGAAGCGCCGCTTTATCCTGATGCCCGCCCTTATGGTCGCCTTTAAGGTCTTCCTTGAAGGCCGGTTTTGAAGGCTTTTTGAAAAGAATTCCTGATCCATTCCCCCTGCCTGCCAAAACCTTACGGGGCAGGAGGGCAGCCCCGACACTTCGCACGAAGCCCTTTGTTTGTAATAATTCATTCAACAACTCATTCTTTTCCAAAAAAGATTTATGTCTGTCCATCCCTTTGACTTTCAAGTAAATCCGCATGTCTTCAGTACCCCAGAGCTGGAAGCCCTGTTTGATGAACAAGCCGTGCTGCAACGCTGGCTTGATTTTGAGGCGGCCTTGGCTGCGGCTCAGGGGAAACTTGGGATTATCCCGGCAGAGGCAGCGACCGAAATTCAGGCTCGGGCAAAGCTGGAACATATTGATCTGGATTCTGTCCGGGAAGGGTATAGCAAAAGTCGTAATTCAGTAGTTCCTCTGCTGGGCGGTCTCCGGCGGGCCTGCCGGGACGGGCACGGGGAGTATGTCCATTACGGGGCAACGACCCAGGATGTCCTGGATACCGGGCAGATCCTTTCTCTTCAGCAGATCTTGAAGATTCTGTACCGGGATCTTCTGACCTTGGAAGAAATTTGCCTGAAGCTGGCAGAGGAGCATCGTGCCACCCCTATGGTTGCGAGAACCCACGGTCAGCAGGCCTTGCCCACCACCTTCGGTCTGAAGGTCGCTGGCTGGCTGGCAGAGATCCGCCGCCATATCGAACGAATTAAACATCTGCAAGCCACGGTTTGTGTTGGCCAGCTCAGCGGTGCTGTGGGAACCTATGCTGCTTTAGGTGCCCAAGGGCTTGAAGAATTTGAAGGCCTTGCTGTTGCCGAGGAAACCATGCAGCTTCTCGGGCTTGATCACGATCCACTTTCCTGGCATACCAGCAGGGACAGGATCGCTGAATTGACTTCGGATTTTGCTCTGTTAGTTATGACGCTGGCCAAGATCGCCAATGAGGTCTTTCAGCTTCAGAAGACCGAGATTGATGAACTCCGAGAACCGTCGCTCTCCGGTGCGCTGTCCAGCAGTACCATGCCCCATAAGCAGAACCCGGTTATTTGTCAGCGAGTGAATGCCCTGGCAAAACATGTCCGTGCCCTTGCCGGGACCGTCATGGAAAGCAGCCTGCATGAGCATGAACGCGATCCGCGTGTACTCTGGGCGGAATGGTTGGCTGTGCCGCAACTCTGCATCTATACGGGAACCGCCTTGCAGTCTATGATTGGAGTCCTCTCCGGGCTGACTGTGCGAACAGACCAGATGCTCGCAAATCTCCATCAGCGAAAAGATTTAATCTCCACTGAATGGTTACTTTTTCAACTCAGTAAGAGCATGGGGAAAAATCAGGCCTTGGAAAAGCTGCATGGCTTAGCAGCCTCGGCTGCGGAGAGCGGTATCAGCTTGAAAGAGGGAATCTTGGCGGACGCAGAGATAGGTTCGCTGTTTACCGCAGCAGATCTTGCCCCGCTTGATCGACCGGAGCAATATATCGGTCATGCTGTGGAGATTGTGGATCGAACACTTGCAGATATCCGGCGTCGGAGGCAGGGTGATTCAGAGTAATGCGGAGTAATTTGAGCTGTGGGCTTGAAGCGGAGCCTGTTGATCTATTGATATATTGATATATCTGCTCGGGAGAGAACTTTATCCTTGTCAGGAAGTTGAGGGTGTGCTTTAAAAAAGTAAAGGGATTTGGAAGGGCTACATAATTTATTTCGCTGCCGATATATTCGGCGGAACTCAAAAAAGGAGACCCTAACGATGCGAAATGTAAAGATCGATATGGAAAAATGCACGAACTGTCGAGAGTGTGTTGAAGTATGCCCTGAAGAAGTTTTCCAGCTGGTGAACGGTATCCCTGTCCATGTTCACAGCGAAAAATGCATTGAGTGCGATCTCTGTATCGACATTTGTCCGGAAGATGCTATCAGTATTGTAACGCATTAAAAAGAGGGTTTTCTCTGCTTTGTAGCTATGTTGCATCCGTCTGCTGCTCGTCCCTTTTTTTACCTAAGGATGAGGTCGGCAGGCAGGAATTCCATACTTGGCGTCCTGTCAATCAACAATAAAACCGTCCGCCTTGGCACTGGTTCCGTTCATTAGAGCAAACCCGCTTGTATCCCCTTTTTGTTATGATCACCGTACTGAAAGATGTATGTACTGCCATTTTGGGCTGTCACTGGTGAAAAACCAATTGAGAATTATTTTTAATAGTTACTGTATTACAGTCTGATAAGAGATGAGCTCAGCAGAATCAGTGCCCCTCACTGAAAAAGAAGAGTTATCAGTGACAATCAGTATCCGCGTGGTTATGATGCAAGGGGAGAGTGAAGGTGATATTGATGCATTATTGAAGACAGCTGATAAAGTCTTATATCAGGCCAAAGAATAGGGGCGAAATTGTGTCGTTATGGCATGATTATCTCACGCATTATCTCACACATAACGCCCAAGAGAAAGAAGGGGAAGAGGGGGGAGACAATGATAAAAAGAACAGCTATTGCTGGCCTTGCGGGATTTTTTTTTCTGTTCAATACCTACGCAGTCCTGGCAGACGAAGACTTATACGCTGATGCCATTCATGTCCTGAAAAGAATGGAAGATAAGACCGCTGCTATTAAGATGTGCGGTGCAGGCCTCCTTGAAAAAAGAAAAGAAACCAAGTTTCTTTTTGAAAGAATCATGGAAACCTGCGCTTGCTGCTCAGATGCCTATTACTGTTGTTATACCGTGGACTGTAAGCCTTGTCCGGAAAAGGATGACAAGGCGACGCCGCCGGTGCAGGTGAAGTCCTATGATGTGCTTCCCTCGCTTATACAATAAGTGGGTTCGTGGGTCCGCCGGTTCGTCGGTTTCTCCCAGTGTTGCTCTTTTTTGATCAGCAGGGCGCATTGCCCGGTGTCCTGGGGAAGGGGATCACGTCCCGGATATTGCTCATGCCGGTGACGAATTGAACCAGTCGTTCAAAACCGAGACCAAAGCCAGCATGGGGCACAGAGCCGTACCTACGTAAATCGAGATACCAGCTATATTCTTCTGGATCAAGCCCGTCCTCTTGCATGCGGGTTGTTAAGAAATCCAGCCGTTCCTCTCGTTGGCTGCCGCCTACCAACTCGCCGATACCCGGCACCAGAATATCCATTGCCG
>JBATKL010000175.1:0-1699 GCA_049669385.1 Candidatus Electrothrix sp.
CCAAACATCTTGTTCTTTCTTTCTCTTCAAAAAATCTTGCTTCATATCCATAGAGCTACTCAACTTTTTCGTACAAAAAAACCCTGTGCCAAAGAGACCGCAACAGGAGTTTTGATGTTTATTTAACTTTTTATTTAACTTTTTATTACCAACAACTTAACCTGTCTTCAGGTGAGCAGATAGGTTGCATGATTTGTATCTTTCCGAAAAGACTTCTTCATAAAAAACTCTACTTTTTTCAGGATCAAAGGTTAAAAATGTTCCTCCCTGAACAAAATGACGATGGAAGACTTTCCCGATGGCATACGTGGATGCCCCTGCTGTTGCGGACGTGGTGGCAGCGACAACGGTCTGGCCAAAACCAGGGGTCATTTTTGCAAGACTGCGACCAATTCGTATGCCCGCTCCGGTGGAAACCGCTCCTCCGAGCAATGCGCCGATTAGGTTTTTGATCCGATATGTGGAGAATGTGATATGATGTTTTTTAGCCAGTTGCATCAGCAGAGCTACTTGAATTCCGGTAATAGTAAGAAAATCAAGCAATGGAAAAGGTAACAACCCTCCCCCCATAGCCGCATACATATGTCTTTTGATAATTTTGTTAATCTGCTCGTCGGATGGTGGGCAGATGGCGTTCTTTTTTTCTTCCGCGCAGGCCCCGACAACGGCATATTTTTCCAGGACAGCCTCTGCACCGTATTTTCTTTCCAGACGACGGACAATAAAATGTCCTCGCGCCTTTTCATGCACATAATTTATGTACACAACATTGACGGCAGCACCCATAGCTGCTCCGGCAACAGGAACTATCCCGGCTGCCGCTTTTGCGGACAACCACGTTTGATACTTGACACTGATCTTAGCGGCCAGCTGTACGGCAAAAGGAGCCCCCATACCAGCCGCACCTTTTTTGGCAATATAGCGTGTGGATTCACCCAGTGGTTTTTCAAGAAGTATTCGTGAGGCATAATAGCCTGTTGTTCCGGTGTGATGATCAGTAATATCCCCTCCCAGAGCAAAGGCTTGGAGACAGGCGATCTTGGTGTCGAAACAACGAAAATCTTCGCCTTCACTTCTTGCGACATCGGCTACTGCCCGCATCATAATGATGGTAGTCACAGGCAGTTCCGCAAACAGGGTCACTATGCCAGCACCGCCTAAAGCACCGGACCAAATTGCGTATCCGCAGTGCTGCTGTTCGGTTTTTGGAGCGTCCTCGGGTTCTCCCATAGTGGTCATGGCGAGTTCCCAGGTCTTTTCAAGGCCGACAACACAGGAGTTTTCCACTGATTGTCGAACACTGGGCGGACAACAGCGAACGATTTTTTCCGCAACGTCACAGAACAGTGTTGCCAGTTTTATGGCGATACTGTCTCGTTCAAGAAGCTCCTTAGCTCTTGTCAGTTCGAGTAAATCCTTGCGGCTGATTATCATGTGGCAGTATTTGATTCATCTTTCTTCTTATTTTTGATATCCTTGACAACCTCTTTGCCTTCATTGAGCATTTCTTTATAGAATTCCCGTGCCTCATCCGCATCAAAACTCAGAAAAGTGCCGCCCTCGGAAAAATGGCGGCTGAAGACCTTGCCGACCGCATAGGTCGACGCTCCGGCGAGCGAGGCAGCTCCTACGGCTCCCAAAGATTGCCCGATGCCAGGTATTGTTTTGGAGAAACTCGCTGCAATAAGCGGACTGAGAG
>JBATKL010000176.1:0-1652 GCA_049669385.1 Candidatus Electrothrix sp.
CATCTGCTGCTCAGCTACTCTGATGATGCCGATCCCTGGGAGCGCCTTGCTGCCCAATCCAGCTCTGAAGTAGAACGCTTTGTTGAACATAATATGTACAGCGAGGAAGATTCGCTCACTTCGCTGACTCCTTCTTTGCCTGACCAGATCACAGGCCAGCGAAAACCGGGCATTTGGTATACCGGTTTTACCACGCGCCGCTGGGAGGATATCCTGATCCGTAAAGATACGGATGGAATCATCAAGGTATTTCGCCCCATCCTTGACCTGCGACTTTCCGCTGTTGATGAGGATGGAGAGGTGCTTGCTGATTTCGACAACCTGACTGGGAAAGACGAGGGCCTACGGCCCTATATCCCCCACACCACGGGTCCGGCGGGCCTCTTTTATGAACAACGTTTTCTGCATCTGCTCTCCCCGCAAGATAAGGAAACAGCCAATAACGGCAATGATCCGCAGTCATAACTAGGCATGAAGGTCGATAGGTGACTCGGACGATGCACCGATTATTTTCATGTGAAAAACAGTAATCAGAGAAGAATGATGAGTACGATGAAATCATCCAGATGGAAGAGTATTTCCCTTATGTCTCCCCTTGCACCTCTTCTGTTACTCTGCCTGCTGCTGCTCGTCAACGGCTGCACAAGCAAGCCGCCTACCACTGACCCTCAGGATCTCACTGCTGAGCTTGAGGCGCTTCAGCAAAGAGAAAAAAAGAAGAAAGAACAGAAAGTAAAAGAAGCAGATGATGAGCAGCAAGAGGAGTTAGAACAGCACGGCAACCAACAGAAAGAAAGGCAGAAAAAAAAGAAGCGGAAAAAGATCCCTGGAACCCAGCGTCCTTATGTCATTGAGGGACAGACCTATCATCCTATATCTTCAGCTGAAGGCTATGAGGAAACAGGACTGGCCTCCTGGTATGGTGATCCTTTTCATGGACGCAAGACCGCTAACGGTGAGACCTATGATATGTACGGCGTGACAGCTGCTCACAAGACACTGCCTATGGATACCATGCTTCTGGTGAAAAATTTAGCCAACGGCAAGGCAACCACTGTGCGCATCAATGACCGGGGTCCCTTTGTGGATGGTCGGATTATTGACTTGAGCTATACTACGGCCAAAGAGTTAGGGATTGTCCATCACGGAACAGAACAGGTCCAGATTATCGCCCTTTGCGCAGCAGAAGAGCAGGGCGCGGAGCCGCAGGAGGTTGTGGGTCAATTTGATCAAAAAAATGATAAAGCAAGCACGGAAGAATGGGGGGGCGAAGAAGGGCTCACGGTCCTTGCTGCTCAGGTCAAAAAGAAAAAAACTCAAAAAACAGAGCGAGTAACTGGTTCCATGTGCGTGGTTATCCGTCCCGACAGTAAAAAGAAGCGGATTCATCATGATTTTGACAAGGGTAATTTCTACATTCAGGTTGGCAGTTTTGAAGAAAAAGTAAAGGCTCGTGAGCTGGCCCGTACCTTTGCTGTCAAGGGACGGGATGTCGTCATTCAGGAATTTGCCGCAGCCGGAGCCAGTCTTTTTCGGGTCCTGGTGTTTAGCAGCACCTCATTAAAAGAGGCAAAAAAGCATAACGATAAGCTGAAAAAACAAGGTTATGCGCACGCCTTTGTGATTGCCAGGGATACCCCTCCGAAGAAGAA
>JBATKL010000177.1:0-20693 GCA_049669385.1 Candidatus Electrothrix sp.
CCCCCCCACCCTGCCGCGCAGCCACATATTTCCCCAACCCAAAACTGCTCTTGCCGCCCACATGTATCCACTCCCCGATTGCCAGATACGGCAGAAAGGGCCAGAAATCCTCGGGCCTCCCCTGCCAGCTCACCGAACCGAGCAGCCCACCAAACTTCATCCACTGCTGTTGCCGCCCAGAAAAGCGGGGCAGCTCACGCCAACAGGCATCAGTCCCAGCCGGATCAAGCCGGATGCGCTCCCGTGCCCGGCTGATGAGCTGGTCCCGCAACGCGAGTTCCACCATCCTTCCGCCCCCGTACAGACTGGACAGGGTATTCATTCGCCCGAGTAATCGGACAAGAAATATATGAAACTCCGGGACATGGGAGAGCAAATGCCCGTCAGCCTTGAGGCGCAGGCGGGTGGGGAGATGAATGGTAATATCATTAATGATTGGAACCAGGCAGGATTCAGCAATATCCTGACAGGTGAGGCTCCCGGACTGAGCAGCAGCAGAAGAAGAAGAAGAAGAACTGCTTTGTAACGGACAGGCCCGCTCCACACCCTCAACAGCAAATTTCCCCCGATCTTGGCCAAGCCCCATCTCTCTACCGAGAAACTCCAAGGCTGCAGGACAGATCGGGAAAAACTGATCAGCCTTGCCGAACAGGGTCAGCTCGCAGGTAAACGAATGCCCGACCGGGTAGCGTTCCTCAGTATCCAAAGGCGGCAGTAGGACGCATTCCTCCTGTCCTTCATCCCTTCCCCTGTTGGGGAATATTTCATCATTCCTTACAGGAACATCATAACATCGCCAACCACAACTTCAACCGTAAGTTTAGCTGCAAGCTCAACTGCAACTTCAACTGCAAGTTCAGGTTGCGACAGACCAGCCCTTGCCGTTAGTCGATAAAATATGGTACGTTATTGATCAGTACGTTATTGCACATTTTTTCTGTAGGGGCAGGCCTGCGTGTCTGCCCTGCATAAAAGGGCAAACACACAGGTTTTGCCCCTACAACGCCCGAAATAATTAATGGGTAGAATATTTATTATTGAACCCCTCATATACAATCCCATCCCTGCCAGAAACACTGAAGACTGAACATGCAGACAACGCAAATCACCCTGCGGGCTCCCGCCAAGATCAATCTCTCCCTGAAGATCCTTGGCAAAAGGGCGGACGGTTACCACGAGCTGGAAACCCTGATGCAAAAAATTGCCCTGTACGATGAGCTGGAACTGAACCTCACAGCGGAGCCGGGCGTGCGCATCCATTGCTCAAACGCAGAGCTCCCCACAGATGAAAATAATATCGCGATTCGGGCAGCACAACTTTTTCTGAAAGAAACCGGCAACAGCAGCCAGGGAATACACATCGCCCTCAAAAAAAACATCCCCATTGCTGCTGGCCTGGGCGGCGGCTCCAGCAATGCGGCAGCGGTTCTGAACGGCCTGAATCAGCTGCTGCAAACAGCCTGTTCACCAGAACAACTGGCCGAGATGGGCGTGCAAATTGGGGCGGATGTCCCCTTGTTTATTTATGATTTCCCGGCAGCCCTTGCCACTGGGATAGGAGAGCGCCTCGTACCAGTCCCCTCCTTAACCGACTACCACATCCTGCTGGTCAACCCCGGCATCCTGGTCTCGACCCAATGGGCCTTTCAAGCTTTTTCCTCAACAACGAGAACAATTGCATTGACAGCGAATCAAAAAGCGTTTACTCTTCCTTGCTCTAAAAAAAGCAGGCAAAATTTTCCTTTGGAAGGGGTTCAGAAATTTACGATCCCGGACGATCTGGAAAACGATCTTGAGCAGGTTACAGCGGTACGCTACCCTGTCATTCAGAACCTCAAGGATCGCCTGTTGAGCAGTGGAGCAGCAGGGGCAATGATGTCCGGTTCTGGATCAACGGTTTTCGGTCTCTTTCACCGAGAAGCCAAGGGAAAGGAGAAGGCGGAACAATGCCACAGACTGCTTCAGCAAAAATATGATCAGGTCTATCTTATCTCGCCTCTTCCAGAGAAAACGAAGTAAGAGAATAAGAGAAGAGCCGGTCAGTCAATACGTAGAGAGTAGAGCTACAACATAAAAAACGGCATGGGGCGTCGTCAAGCGGTAAGACACAAGGTTTTGATCCTTGCATTCGGGGGTTCGAATCCCTCCGCCCCAGCCAGTTTTTATACAGGCATGAGACTATAGAGGTTCTGAGCAATGCCAAATATAATGAAGGTGTTCACCGGTAACGCCAACCCTGAAATTGCACGAGAAATCTGCAATTACCTCGACATGCCGCTGTCAAAAGCGGAAGTCAAGCAGTTCAGTGACGGTGAAATTTCCGTTGAGATCGGAGAAAATGTGCGGGGAACGGATGTTTTTGTCATCCAGCCAACCTGTACACCGGTCAATGACCACCTGATGGAATTAGTCATTATGGTGGATGCCCTGCGCAGGGCGTCAGCCAGACGTATTACAGCAGTTATACCCTATTACGGTTATGCACGTCAGGATCGTAAAGTTCGACCGCGCGTCCCGATCTCAGCCAAGGCAGTCGCTGAGATGCTGATGGCCGTTGGAACGAGAAGGGTGCTTTGCATGGACCTTCATGCCGGTCAGATTCAGGGCTTTTTCAACATCCCGGTCGATCATCTCTATTCCGCTCCTATTTTGCTGAAACATATCAGGCGGAATTTTGAGGATGTGGTTATGGTGTCGCCAGATGCTGGCGGAGTAGAACGCACGAGGGCCTTTGCCAAGCGTCTTAATGCGGATCTGGCCATTATTGATAAACGTCGTGAGCGTGCCAATGAGTGCGAGGCCATGAATGTTATCGGTGATGTCAGCGGCAAGACAGCTGTCCTGCTGGATGATATGGTCGACACTGCTGGTACCTTATGTGGTGCTGCGGCCCGATTAAAAGAAAGCGGTGCTAAAGAAGTGCATGCCTGCTGTGCTCATGCGGTTCTTTCTGGCCCGGCCATTGAGCGCATCAATGATTCAGAAATAAAATCATTAGTGGTGACCAATTCCATACCGCTTGCAGGCAAAGGCGAGCGTTGCGATAAAATCAAAGTGCTGTCTGTCGGTGAGCTGCTTGGCGAAGCCATCAGTCGCATCCATTCGGAAGACTCGGTCAGTTATCTCTTTGTGTAACCTGTCCGTTGCGCATCCTGCCGTTCCGATAGAAAAATTCAAAATCTAATTTTGTTATATAAGAAAGGGGAATGATATGATTCAGGTTGATATTCCGGCTGCTGTTCGGACAGTTTTCGGAAAAGGTGAATCACGGCGTCTTCGTATGGATAAAAAGACTCCGGCTGTAGTGTACAGCAAGGGCGAGGAAGCTCTTGCCTTGCAATTTGACGAAACAACGCTGTATAAAAAACTGCTGTTCATTCATGGTCGTAATGCGGTTGTCACCCTGGACATAGAAGGGGACTCCGTTGAAAAACGTCATGTTATGGTTCAGGAAATCCAAAAAGATCCTGTTCAAGAAGAAGTTCTGCACGTTGACTTCCTGGAGATTGATATTGACAGCACCAGAAAGTTTAATGTTGATTTGCGATTGACAGGTGTAGCAAAGGGTGTTGATCTGGGCGGCGAGCTGAATGTCTCCAAGCAGTCACTGGTTTTGCAAGGACGCCCGCTGGATATACCGGACGAGATTGTGGTGGATATCAGAGCCTTGGAGCGCGGTGGAAAAGGTATCAGCTGCAAGGATCTCGTTATACCGGAAAACGTCGAAATGCTGGACAATCCAGAAGCTGTCTGCGCTGTTGTTATTTAATAACATCACAAGAACAGCAAGAGTCGAGTCGATGTAGTCGATGTAGTCGATTGAAACCGAAAGAAAGCCTGCTTTCTTTCGGTTTTTTTATTATAAGCTCCGGGCTTCCCCCCCTCCTATTACCCTATTACCCTATTGCCCTGCTTCCCTTACTTTTCTTGCACCTTCCCCCTGCCCTGCTAGCTTCAAGAGAGCCTTTAACGACTACGACTCCTCAAAAAAATCCCTTGAAACATAACAACAGACTAAAGGAGTAAGCTCTCATGGCTGATTCTCTCTTTCTGATCGTCGGCTTAGGTAACCCAGGAACAAAATACGAGCTGACCCGTCATAATGCGGGCTTCCTCGCTGTAGATGATTTTGCCGCTCAACAGCACTGCGCACTCAAGAGCGAAAAATGGAACGGTCTCTTCTGTTCCGAGCAAATAAAAGGACAGCGTGTTATTCTTCTTAAGCCCCAAACCTTTATGAATAAATCCGGGGAAAGTGTGATCCGGTTTGTTCATTTTCACAACATTCCTCTTGAAAACATCCTGGTCATCCATGATGATCTTGATCTTGCTCAGGGTAAAATCAAGGTAGCAGCCAAAGGCGGCGCTGGTGGACATAATGGAATTCGTTCGCTGATCCAGCATCTCGGCTCCCCTGCTTTCTCCCGGCTTAAAATAGGCCTGGGTCGCCCGGAAAGAGATGAAAAGGGGCGCGGTGTTCCTGTTGACCGTTATGTGCTGGGCAATTTTACCGATGAAGAACTCGCTCACTTTAATGAGCGCCTTGCTTTGATACATGAGGCCATTAACCTCTTTCTTGAAGAGGGCGTGGATAAGTGCATGAATATGATTAACGGACGCTGAGTAACGAGAGCTGAACAACAAGCCCCCCCCCTTTTGCTCTACCCTATTATCCTTGTCCCCCAATAAAGAAACAGGACACATTATGTGTATAACGATTCCTTACTTTGCTAAACAGGGAAAAATATGCTATAGTTAATGCTTATTTCCTTACGATCATTTTCAGTTGGAATTCAATTTGCAGTCAGCCGGAGTTTTTATGAGTAAATGCAAGGGGAAGAATATGTTTGTGGCAGGTGATATGGCAGTGTACCCTTCGCATGGCGTCGGTCGAATTGAAAATATTGAGGCGCAGACCATCGGCGGCATTGATCAATCATTTTATGTGCTCAGAATTCTTGATAATGACATGATGATCATGATCCCCACCGCAACCAGTGGAAACGTCGGTCTTAGGCCTATTATTTCAAAAAACGAAGTAAAAAAGGTTGTTGATATTCTCAAGGATCGCGACATCAAAGTCAGTCCCCAAACCTGGAACAGACGATACCGCGACTACATGGACAAGATAAAGACCGGTTCTGTCTTTGAGGTTGCTGTCGTGCTTCGCGACCTGCTTCTGCTCAAAGGGGACAAGGATCTTTCGTACGGCGAACGCAAGATGATGGATACTGCCAAGACCCTTCTGGTCAAAGAAATATCCCTTGCCAGAGATGTTGAGGAAGAAAAGGTGGAAAAACAAATCGATAAAATCTTCGAATAACCCCTGAGCGGTAGGGTCATTTTGTCCATTTCTCTCACCCATTCGTTGCACCGAATTCACTCTCGGGAAAACGGGATACGCCTTGATCATTATCTGGCCCTCCATTTTCCCGAATATTCTCGCTCCAGCCTCGGAAAACATATACGCTCCGCTCACATCCTGGTGAACGAAAAAGTGGTGAAAGCCGGATACCGTTTACACGCTGACGATGTCGTCCAGCTGGATCTTCCGCCGCTGACTGAGGGTAACCACCCTCAGGCCCAGCCCGTGGATTTTGAAGTGTTGCATGAAGACCCGAGTCTGGTCGTGATCAATAAACCGCCGGGACTGGTTGTGCATCCTGCGCCCGGACATGCTGATCAGACCTTGGTCAACGGCCTGCTCCATCGCTATGCCGACATGGCAGCACTTGAAGGCGGCAGACCGGGCATTGTCCACCGATTGGACAAAGATACCTCTGGGATTATGCTGATTGCCAGAACAGAAAAGATTCAGGCCATGCTGTCGGCAGCCTTTAAGGAGCGTAAGATCCGCAAAACCTACCATGCCCTGCTCCTGCGCTCCCCTGCTGATCCCAGCGGGCGTATCGTTGCGCCCATCGGCAGGCATCCGGTTCATCGCAAGA
This sequence comes from Candidatus Electrothrix sp., assembly GCA_049669385.1. GTDB lineage: Bacteria > Desulfobacterota > Desulfobulbia > Desulfobulbales > Desulfobulbaceae > Electrothrix. Next base: position 5,949 of record JBATKL010000177.1, read on the forward strand.
AAATGACTATTCGCCCAGATGGGCGCTATGCAGCAACTATCTGGGAAGTTTCAGAAATCTTTCCCAACGGCTTTTGCTTTGCAAAAATAGGGATAGAGACAGGTCGTACCCATCAAATCAGAGTCCACATGTCCTCTTTAAATGCCCCGGTGGCAGGCGATACCCTGTACGGTGGCAAGCTGGATAAAAAATCAGAGCTAAGCGTGGAACGACAGCTGCTGCACGCCTCTACCCTTGCCTTTACCCATCCGATAACCGGTAAGGAATGCCAGTTCACGGCCTCGTTATGGCCGGACATGGAACAGGTGATCAAGCAATTACGGGGACATGCCGCCAATACTGCTCATACCGTTCATGAAGATTGAACGACAACCTGAATGCCCTGCCGATAAACAAACGGGTAAGAGCGAACAACAAGTTGAACAGCAGGTCATCGGAATCACTGGCGGGATCGGGTCAGGAAAAAGCAGGGTTTGCACCTTTCTCGCTGAGAAATACAATTTCCCGCTGCTGAGCCTTGATATAATCTGCCGAAATCTCCTTCAGCCCCAGAAAGCCGGTTGGCAGGCCCTGCGTGCCCTCCTGCCTGATGCATACTTCACCCCCAACAAAGAACTCGACCGACAGCGTTTTCGTCAGCAGCTTTTTGTTGATTCCGCGTTGCGCAGTCAGGTTGATACGGTGCTGCATCCCCTTGCCCGTCAGGAAATGGAACAGCAAATCGCCAGCCTTATCACAGGCTTTGGTGCTGGCCCTGACGTTAACGGCCCCGGCCCGATCTTGATCGAGATCCCCCTGCTTTTTGAGGCAGGTTGGCAAGAGAGCGTGGATATGATTATTGTTGTCTACGCAGATACAACTGTACGCCTACAGCGTATTATGCAACGGGATAGGGTGAGTGAAGAGCAGGCAAAAAAAGCTGTCGCAGCCCAGCAATGCCTTCGTGAAAAGGCTGCGTCTGCGGATCATGTGATTGACAACTCCGGCCTTTGGGAACAGACGTGCTCACAGGTACAACAACTGGTTGCTTCTGACGTTTTTTAACGAACCGATGCATTTTTTTGAAGTTTTTTCATGAATTCCATACAAAAAATATTGACAACCCTCCTGAAAACCAATACTCTAACAAAAAATATTTTTATATTTTTCCAGCTGACGTTTCCTCAATATCCGTATTTTATCGGTATTTTCGACAGAAATCATCAGGGCGGCGCACCCCACCTGTTATTTTATATAAGCAATTCTTAGTAACATCGGCAGCAGCATGTCCTCTCGCCTCAATCTCCAGTTTGTAGAGAGATTGTCAATAGCCATGTTTCGGATTCACCCCAGCCTGTTTCATTCTATAAAAAAAATTCTATAAAAAAATAAGCCGTTTGATACATAATTTACTCTCAGTGATTTTCCAGGCTCTATACTTTTGCCACTGAGCAAAAAATATATTTTAGGGACCGTGGCCTTTTTTTCTCTCCGAATAAGTACATTCTCTCCAAGAGACAGCTTGTACAGCAGAATAACCACCCCCGACACTGTCACCAGATATAATCGCCGAATGCAATGTATTCTGTTCGGCGCAGGACATTCCTTACACACATCTTAATCTTAATCTTAACACACTACCCCGAACCCCCGAGGAGGAAGGATCCGTTGATGAATCCTACTGAGTTAAAGAATAAAAACATCAAAGAACTTGTCGCGCTGGCAGCATCTTTAAAGATTGAAGGGTACAGCACCCTGCGAAAACAAGAGCTCATTTTCGCCATCCTTAAATCACAGGCCGATGATGACGGTAAACTTCGCGGCAGCGGAGTACTTGACGTGTTACAGGATGGATTCGGCTTCCTCAGGGCACCGGACTATAACTACCTGCCTGGCCCTGACGATATTTATGTTTCCCCCTCCCAGATCCGACGGCTCAATCTGCGAACAGGTGACACCATCGAAGGAGAAGTCAGAGCGCCCAAGGAAAATGAACGCTATTTCGCCCTCCTGAAAGTTGACAGGGTGAATTACGAAGACCCCGAAGCTTCGAATAATAAGACCCTGTTTGTCAACCTAACGCCCCTGCATCCTGAGGAGCGAATCAATCTTGAAGATGAGTCGGATAATTTTTCCACCAGGGTGATGAATATTGCCTCTCCGCTGGGTAAAGGGCAACGCGGTCTGATTGTTGCCCCGCCCCGTACCGGTAAAACGGTTCTTATGCAGCATATCGCTCAGGCCATTGTCAAAAATCATAAGGAGATCATTCCGATTGTCCTTCTGATTGACGAACGCCCGGAAGAAGTCACGGATATGAAGCGAAGCGTTAATGCAGAGGTGGTCAGCTCCACCTTTGACGAACCGCCCCAGCGCCATATCCAAGTAGCTGAGATGGTCATCGAAAAGGCACGGCGACTGGTAGAGCATAAAAAAGACGTTGTGATCCTGCTGGATTCCATCACTCGACTTGCCCGTGCATATAACACGGTCACGCCTGCATCCGGCAAAATCCTCTCTGGTGGTGTTGAAGCCAATGCCCTGCATCGTCCGAAACGCTTCTTCGGCGCAGCCCGTAATATCGAGGAAGGCGGTAGTTTAACAATCCTTGCCACCGCCCTGATCGAAACCGGCAGCCGGATGGATGATGTTATTTTCGAGGAATTCAAGGGAACCGGTAACATGGAGATTGTTCTGGATCGCAAGATGTCTGACCGGCGTATTTATCCGGCCATCAATATCCAGAAGTCCGGCACCCGAAAAGAAGATCTGCTTTTGTCAGCGGAAGAACTGGGCCGCATGTGGGTACTGCGCAAGCTTCTTTCGTCCATGAATCCGGCTGACGCGATGGAATTCCTTCTCGGCAAGATGGAGCAGACCAAGACCAATGCTGATTTTTTTGCTTCGATGAACCGCTAATCCCTGCTTGGCTCGACCACAACGCGTTTTCTGCCCACAAAAAAGCCTTTTAAGGAATTTTTCCTTTGTTAAAAACGCTAAACCGGGTAGAATGAAAAGTTCATATAATCTGTACAAAATAACTCGCAATTAATAACTCGCTGTTATGCGAATATATTCTCTGGAGGCCGAGAATACAATGAAACCGGACATCCATCCTGAGTATCATCAGATCAAGGCAAAATGCGCCTGCGGTAACGAGGTCGAACTGGGTTCTGTTAATGAGAGCATTGAAGTTGAAATATGCTCCGCCTGCCATCCTTTTTTCACCGGCAAGCAGAAGCTGATTGATACAGCTGGTCGTATTGAAAAATTCAAGAAAAAATACGCCAAGCATCTCGCACAAAAGAGCGCGTAGCCGACCCGTTGTCAAAACCGCGTGGCAGTTCTCTGCCATGCGGTTTTTTCGTTCTTCCGTTCTTTTCCACCGCTTCGTCACTCCTTACCATCAGCCGATTTTTATTCCACAGTACGGGATAAAGACACCTGCCGGATACATCCATGTTTGAAAATCTTGTTGATATTCATGAAAAGCTCTCCGCTTTAGAGCGTCAGCTTTCTGACCCGGAACTGCTCAACAACCGGACAAAATACCAGGAAACCGTCCGCGAGCATTCTCGGGTGTCTAAGTTGAGCGAACTCTACACCTCCTATACCAAGGTCGGGAAGGATTTAGCAGATAATCGAGAGCTTATTCATGATTCGGATAATGATCCCGAATTAGCGGAACTGGCAAAAGGAGAACTTGAAGAGCTGAGCGAACAGCAAGCGGAACTGGAAAAAAAGATCAGCCTTCTGCTCCTGCCGCCGGATCCTAATGATGAAAAAAACATCTTTCTGGAGATCCGGGCCGGTACTGGCGGTGACGAGGCAGCCCTCTTTGTTGCGGATCTCTACCGTATGTTTTCCAGGTATGCGGAAACGCAAAAATGGAAAATTGAGATCATGAGCTCCAACCCTATCGGCATCGGCGGATTTAAGGAATTGATTGCCTTAATATCTGGGGATAGGGTCTACTCTCGCCTCAAATACGAATCAGGAGTTCACCGGGTCCAGCGGGTCCCGGAAACCGAGACCCAGGGCCGTATCCACACCTCGGCAGTGACCGTCGCCATTATCCCGGAAGCTGAAGAGGTTGACCTGCAAATTGCGCCCAACGAGCTCAAGTTCGATGTTTTCCGTTCTTCAGGCCCAGGTGGCCAGTCGGTCAACACCACAGACTCAGCAGTGCGGATTACCCATTTGCCCACTGGCCTAGTCGTGACCTGTCAGGATGAAAAATCACAGCATAAAAATAAGGCCAAGGCCATGCTGGTCATGCGGGCCCGCCTGCTGGATAAGCTGGAGCAGGAACGGCATGATAAAATTGCCAAAGATCGCAAGGGCCAGGTTGGAAGCGGAGATCGCAGTGAACGCATCAGGACCTATAATTTCCCTCAAGGACGGGTAACGGATCATCGGATCAACCTGACCAGTTACAAGCTGGATCAAATTATTTCCGGTGCCCTTGATGAGATTATCCTACCTATCATCACCCATTATCAAACCGAGGCTTTGAAAGACTTGGATTGAGACAGATGAATCGCGTAGGGGCGAACCTATGTGTTCGCCCTTTCATACCGGGCAGACACGCAGGTCTGTCCCTGCATCTCTCTCCAGTTTTACATCCGGTTATCATGACCGGTTAACCGCCCTGCCCTCCTGCCCATTCCCCTCACCATGACCGACAGAAAAACGCTGATCCACCAACTCCTTACCTCTGCAACAACCTCCCTTGCCGAGGCTGGAATTGAAGACAGCCCTCTTGAGGCTGAGCTGCTTCTCCGCCACTGCCTTGCCGTTTCTCGCAGCAAACTCTTTCTCCTCCATAACCAACCGGTGGAAGAAGCAACAGAACACCATTTCGAGGAACTACTCCGGCGAAGATGCCAACGCGAACCCTTGCAATATATCATGGGCAGCTGCGAGTTCTGGTCTCTGGAGTTCTTTGTCAGCCCGGCAGTCCTGATCCCCCGCCCGGAAACCGAATTCCTCCTTGAGCATTGTTTTTCCACGCTGCAACACAACGCACAGAACGCAAGCAGACAACCGCAGCGCGTCTTGGATCTCTGTACCGGTAGCGGAATCATTGCCACTATCTTGGCCAAAGAATTTCCCCGCAGCAAGGTCATTGCCACTGATTTTTCCCCGGAAGCCCTTGAGATGGCCCGAAAAAACATTTCTCATAATGATCTGAATGAGCAGGTCCATTTGCTCCGCGCTGATCTCCTCACCGCTTTTTCTCGCACACCATTTTTTGATCTCATCGTCACCAACCCCCCGTATGTCAAAGCAGGTGATATACCGACGCTTGAACCGGAAGTACGGGACTGGGAACCACACCTGGCCTTGTCCGGTGGTAATACCGGCCTGAACTGCGTTACCCGCATCTGCGAGGATGCCAAGTCGCTCTTGCAGCCGGGAGGCTGGCTGTTTATGGAGATTGGATCGGATATCGGGCAGGAGGTTGAGCAGGTTTTTCTGGAGGCGGGAGGGTACGAGCAGGTCAAGGTCGTGCAAGATTGGGCTGGACAGCCTCGGGTGTTGCAGGCTCAGAAAACGGGGTAACGGGGGAGCCTGAGATCGTATCATGCTGATAAACTCCCCTTTTCTCAATGTATCCTCTCAATCAACCCCTTTTTCCTTATCAACCTTATCAACTTTTCATCTGAACAACCTTCTTATTCCTCTTTCAACAATAAACCCGAAGAGATTTCGGAAGAATCGAGATGTTCAGCTCTTCCGGCGGATACACTTCACCGTCTATGACATAGTTACTTGCAGGATGAACCGTTATCTGTATCTTTTTTGCGTGCAGGTGGCCGATTGAGAATCCCGGATTTACATTCAACATTCCGGAGACAGAGAGTTCCATCAACCCGACTATGCTGTTGCCCCCGGTATCGGGTTCTGATTTTATCCAGGTAATATCGAGTAACCCGTCAAAATAATCAGGATTACCCTTCCCTTGGGCAAGTACCGTTGTCAACGGTGCTGCATTTGCCACGACCAGGCTGTTCGTTTCAATGGAAAAGGGTTCTCCGTCATCCAGAATAAGTGTCATTGTAAAAAGATCATTATTTTGAACCGCCTGCCAAAGCCCCCGAAGATACGCAAACTGCCCGTACTCATCTTTCTCTTGACGACCAGCAGCCTCAATCATTTTCTGCTCAAAACCCAAACCGACAAGCAATAACACCAATCGATTATTACATTTTGCCGTATCTATTAACCTGGTACGCCCTGCTGTGATAAGAGAACACGCTGTCTCAACAGGAAGAAGCTTGACCTTCATCCCCATAAGCACATGGCACAGCGCATTTGTCGTTCCTCCTGGAATTATACCAAGTTTTATTTCTGTATTGACTATTTTTTCGGCGACTTCGGAGACAGTGCCGTCTCCTCCACAGGCAATAATTGTATCAGGTTCATCCAAGACGGCCTTCTCGGCTATACTTGCGATAGACTCTGTTGCGGAGGACTCTTGTATTGTCAGCAGATAATGTGATGAGAGTTCTTCAACGATCTGATCCTTATATTCAGCCCACTTGCCTGCGCCGGAGGCAGGATTTGCGATAATCCATGCTTTGGGTAGTGCTGAAAACTGTTTGTGCTCAACAACTTTCATCAATAACTTCCGCTGACGCTTGTTGAGACGTATCGTCCTCCTCAAGGTTTTTAAGTGCTCCAGGACATCCGGCACATCATTATTCTTTGTTCTGCTGAGAAGAAAGGCAGCTATAACTAATGCTGAACGACCTCTTCCAAGTGCACAGTTGACCAAAACTGATCCATTATGGACTTGTTGATTTTTTATCCAGATAACAGCACGCAAGAGGTCTTTTTCAGTGGGAATAGCATGATCAAGAACAGGGATATTGAAATAGGTAATATGTTCGAGTAAAGCAGCCCAATTCAGCGATTCAAACTCCGCTGTAACATCCAGCACTGCTTTAATTTGTTTTTCTGTCAAAACGGGAGCATCGCTTGGTGTGACCCTGTCGCCTATAAACAGATTTTCGCTAATGCGCTGAATCGACGGAACCTTATCAAGGTTACGCGCCATTTTATTATAACTATGGCTTATTATGAGAAAAGGAATAAAACCCAATTTAATAAAAAACGGTATTTTCCCATTCGTTTTTTTTCTAAATATTCCCGGACTATTCGTGAAATATGCATAACTAACACAGAATAACGACAAGGCCATCCATATACAAAGGACAGAAAATAAAGCTGGCCAGAGCTGACAGGAAAAAAGCAGTGCTAACATGCCACCCAGGAAATAAATAATACCGAATTGCATTATGTTATCAATATATATCGTTTTACGGACAGTTCACGCCCGCTTTTAAAAGTAAACGCAACAAAGCACGCCCTGAAGCATAAAGCGCAGATTTTTGCGACAATGGACAGTAAATCAAATTTAGTTCGCAACAGAATTTCCTCCAGCCAAACAAGCAGCCTCCTCCTTTCCCTTCTCTTCATCAACAAAGTAAAGTAAGGCTCCGCCGATAAGGAAGAGCAGAATAATTGATCCGATGCCCCAGCGCGAGGCGATCCTCCCCACCGTTTCGATCTGCTCCGCTGTCGGTGCAGACGGCATAAGTATCCGGCGAACAATGAGGCCGACAACCCCCATCAAAGCAGGTCCCAGGATGGCGGCAAACTTGCCGAGCATATTATAGAAGCCATAGTATTCAGCAGGCTTATCCGCAGGGATAAGACGTGAGTAAAAAGAACGGCTCAGCGCCTGAATCCCCCCTTGGGCCAAGCCGATGGCCCCGGCCAGGATGTAAAACTCATTTTTACTCTCCATCATGACACCCCAGAGGGTGATCAAAATATAAATCCCAATCCCCAGGAAGATGGATTTACGCACCCCCCAGGACTGCCCCAGCTTACCGAACAGCAACGCAGCCGGAAAGCCAACAAACTGGACAATCAGCAGAGCGATAATGAGGTCGTTAGAGGCAAGCCCCAAGGACAGACCATAGTCCACAGCCATGCGGACAATGGTATCCACTCCGTCAATATAAAACCAGTAGGCCAGGAGAAAGAGAGAAACGGTTTTCAGATGACGAATCTCCTGAAATGTCCCGACAAACTGCTGGGTTCCTTCCTTGATGACTTGGACGATAGAACGGCTTTGAACAACTTTTTTTTCCTCCTCAACCCAGAAGAGAATGAACAGGGAGAAACCTCCCCACCAGAGAGCCACGGTCAGAAAAGACCAACGCACCGCCTCACTGGCATTGGCAAGGCCAAACGCTTCTGGATACAAAGTCATCAGGACATTGACGAGGAAAAGCAAGCCCCCGCCCAGATAGCCCAGAGAAAAACCAAGGCTGGAGATATAATCAATATTGTCTTTCTCAGCCACGCTCGGCAGCAGAGAGTCATAAAAGATATTCGCTCCAGAAAAACCGATAATCCCGAGTGAATAAATAAAAACCGCCCAGAGCCATTGGCCTTGCTGGACAAAAAACAAGGATGCGGTCATCAAGACCCCAAGATAGGCAAAAAGCAGTAACAGACTCTTCTTTGCGCTGCCTCTGTCAGCGATAGCACCCAGCAGCGGAGCCATTGCGGCAACAATCAGACTTGCGATGGCATTGGCAAAGCCGAGCTGGGCTGTACTTGTATTGACATCTGCGCCGTAGCTCCAGTACTGCTTGAAAAAAATAGGGAAAAACCCCGCCATCACCGTTGTTGCAAAGGCGGAATTTGCCCAGTCATACAGAGCCCACCCCCATACCTGTTTATCCAACTTTTTCATACCCATCTCCTCTCTTTTTTGATAAACGGCTTACAGATCAGTATCCCTTCGCAGCAATACCTTTATCGTGAGTTGATCATTTTTTCTTTTGGTCCGCTCCGGGCAATGTTTTAAAGATGACCTCTCCCTTGACATGCGTTTCTGTACGATTGCTACAGGCAGCAACAAAATCAAAAGAACGCATCAAGGCAAGCAGCTCTTCCTGTATTTTTTTACCAGACCCAGTTGTGCTGGCCCACAACATATCTGTTAGCCAATCTGCAACGGGTTCGATCTGAGCAGCCAATTGGGCTGGCCGCAGAAGAAATGCACCTGAATTGGCACTAGCGACGCAGGTCCCGGCGGTTTTTCCCAACTCCTTGACCTGTTCCGTCAAGGTCTCAGGCTTCTCCTTCTTTGCGAGTAAGTCCCGTAATTGGCTTTCTCCATTGGCGAGGTACAACAGAGTATCGGTTAGTGCGATGGCCAGATGAGTGGCCTCAACAGGCATCATGGTCCAATAATAAAGGCGATGACCTTGAACATTTTCCTGGTGTTCACTGGCAAAGCCCTGTTTTTTCAGCTCATCACGTAATTTTTTCAATGCCCATCCCACAGCCTGCCTATTCTGGACCTGGATGGCCAAAACCGTTTTCGGGAGGGGAAACATGCCTGCATTGACAATATCATGGACAGATATCCCGGCCCGTGGACCTGTAGCCTCCAAAAATTTATCCAAGGAGAAGCCTACCTCATTCCGAACGGTTTTCTCCAGCTCGCGGTACTGCTGTTCCGTCCCAGGCGAGGCCAGAAATTGACGAAAAAACGCTTTATCAAAATGAGCAAGCCGATAATGCAGTAAGGTGTTTTCTTGTAACAAGGGTAAAGCGAGATTCTCATCACCCAATAAGGCCTCTTTGGCCTGAACCTCCTTTGATAACAATTCAGGATCACGATCTCCTTTTATCAGTACGAGCAGCTCGCCCTGGGCTTGGATAATCAGGCTGCCTATGCTCTTCAGCTCTGCCGTCAGAGCTTCCGCCATATCTGCCATATCTGCCATATCCGCTATCCCCTGCTGTGTTTTCTGTTGAGAAAAAACGCTGGCAAACTCCTGCAGCCGTATCGCATTAAGGTATGAACGGGCGTAGACATGCCCCTGCCCCTCTTCTTTCCAAAAGGCCTCTGTTGCCGTAAAGGATTGAGCATTCCGTAGGGTTTTCCCGGACTTTTTTCGCTGAATGGCGCTCACAATTCTCTCGGGATCATAGGCCAGTACAATAATTCCGTGGTCGTCATACCCGTAGAGCACCTCATTGTCATCCAGCCTGATTCGGGTCATATCCAAACCGGCTATCTCTGCATTCCTCACATCCTTACGCATCACCATGCGAGCAAATCTGCTGATCATCCCAGCCGTGGATGAGGTTCCAAAGGCCAAGAGACTCTTTTTCAGTTCCTGCTCTGCGTTGCCTCGTAACCCTTTCGGATTCGGCGGACATAGGGCGATGACGGCATCATCGCCAAAGACTTGGCGAAACACCGAACTCGTCAGAACATCGGCAACAGCATTATAAAAAGCATCATATTTTTCCAGATCCTCTTCTATAGCCCCAAGTTCTCCCATCACCTCATGCATGACCGGTTTGGACAGAAAGCGCCCGGTTGGTGTGCCCGGAAATATTTTTGCCAAACCCTCCATATCATAGAGACTCAAAACTGCTACAGTATCTTCAGGCAAAAAATCAGCATAATAATTTTGCTCAGGCTCAGGTAGAGCAGGACGGAAAAGGAAATACGCAAAGACACCGACGATGCAGAGACAACACATCAAAAAAAGTTTTTTTTTCATAAGTTCGAGTTGTAAAAAATCCGATGTTCAGGGGAGGGATATCGCAAAAGGGAATTTTTGAAACACAAAAAAAAGACAATGCCTGTAAGCAATGCGTCACGCCAATCCATTTAAAGAATATTTTTACCCTAAAAAGATGCAAAGTCAATCCTTATCAGTTATAATAAATTTGTATTTTTCAATGCGAAAACAGAGAGGTTTTCCTGCAAGCGAAAATCAATACCTTCTCAAAATGCTGTTTCGCAAATCCTCCACGAACCAGAGATATAAAAAGGATACTTTTCATGAATCGATGCTCTTTTTTATTTATAACGCTCTTGGCACTGTGTGTATTTACCCTGTCTTCCGGTCATCTGCAAGCACAGGCAACACTCCCTGTTTTAAACAATACTGCTAAAAAAGCCCCGCAAGCCAAGACGCTACCTGCACTCTCCTCGCCAACCACTGACAAAACCGTTACCGCTAACACAGTAACCTGTTCACCGAACGCCTTCTCGGGCACGCCCGTAATCCTCGGCAGCAAAGGAAGTATCTCCTCTGTAAAAGAAAGAGTTGCGAAAATTTCCTGCACCACAACGACCAAGAGTAGTAAAAGCATCAGTAAAAAAACCAGAAGAAGCGAAAAGATTCGCCTGGCCAGCATCAATAAACATATCACCTCAAAGAGTGCTATTATCCTGGATGCTGAAACAGGCAAGACCATTTTTGCCAAGGCTCCGGATAACCCCCGTCAACCGGCATCAACCATTAAGGTGCTTACCGGCATGATTGCCATAAAGCGCCTGAAAAATAATGAAAAGGTGGGGGTCAGTCGACATGCGGAAAAGATGCCGAGATCTAAAGTTTATTTAAACACCAGTAAAAAATACAAGGCCAATGACCTGATAAACGCTGTTCTTTTGGCTTCGGCAAATGATGCCAGTGTTGCGCTGGCGGAAAAAATTGCTGGTAGTGAAGCTGATTTTGCCAAGCTGATGACCCTGCATGCCCGACTCTGGGGAGCAAAAAACACCATCTGCCGGACAGCCTCCGGCCTGACAGCCAAGGGCCAGCAGTCCACAGCCCGAGATCTCGCCCAAATATTTCGCCATGCCATGCAGGATAAAGAATTTGCTAGCCGCATGAAGCGAACAAAGATCAAGACCTCATACGGAAAACTCCTCCGCAACCATAACAAGGCTCTCTGGCAGGTGGACGGGGCTCTGGCTGGCAAAACCGGCTATACCAACCTGGCCCGTCAGACCTACGTGGGACAGTTTCAGCGGGGCGATGACACCATTGTTGTCGCCATTATGGGCAGTGAAACGATGTGGACAGATATCAAACGTCTGGTTGAGTACGGCTTTAAAAAGAAAGAGCAGATCAGGGTAGCTCAACTTGCCGAGACCAAAAAAGAAAGCTAGCCGATTAAACGTTGAACCGACACACACCCACACATATATATCGCAATATTGCTCACGAACGTAAATGAAAAATTCACAAAAATTCACCCTGAATCCTGACTTCACGACAGAAGAATTCGAGGATGAAATCCTACTGTATGCTGTCGCTACCGGCAAGGGCGTTTACCTGAATAAAACAGCGGGATTAGTCCGGGAAATGTGCGGCAAGGGACAGGGTGTCGAGGAAATCATTGCCCTGCTGGAGGCAGCTTTTCCTGAGCAAAAGAATGATATCCGGCATGATGTCGAAACCGCTGTCGAGGTCTTATTGGTTCACGGGGCCTTACTGCAAGCCGATGAATGAGTTGCCGGTTAAGGTCGTTGGCTTTTGCAATCAGTACGTACAGATCAAATACAATAATTCGCAGGCAGAGTCCATCGTCAATTTTCTCTGTGCCGATCTGCACCTTGTTCCGAATGCCGAACAGCACACTCTAGCGCGAGCTCTTTGCGAACTCGAACTTTCAGAGAACGATCATTTTTTCTCCCTTCGCCGCAACCGTGAGCACCTCTATCAGGGTAGATGTCAACGTGAACTGGCATACGCCCTGATCAATGAGGTCATCTTTCAATGCCTGGACAAAAACAACAGCGGCTTGGCTCTTCATGCGGCAGCTGTTCACGTCGATAGAGGCGGCATTCTTCTTCCCGGCAATAGCGGGGCTGGAAAAAGTACCTTTGTCGCTTGGCTGACAGCTTGCGGATGCGGCTACCTGACCGATGAGTTAGTTGTCCTGTCGGGAGACACGCACCGCATCCACCCGTTTACTCGCCCCCTCACCATCCGCTCTGCTTCTGCTGAGGCCCTTGCTCCCTATGTCCACTTTAAAAAGAGTGAGGTGTTGACAGGAGACAGCGGTTTTATGGTACCCCATCGCCAGCTCAATCCAGTTTTCACTCCGATGCAACCGCCGCTTTCCCTCATTCTGTTCCCCCGCTACAAAGCCGATGTTCCGCCGACCCTGAAAGAACTGACACCAGGAATGGGCTGCTTACGGTTGATGGAATGCTATGTGAATGCGAGAAATATTCCGGGGCACGGTATCAGCGAATTAGCTCAGTTAACCAAAAAAGTTCCGATGATGGAACTGACCTACGGAAGCTTTACCGGGCTGGGTGCTCTACTGGCGGAAACTCTGCCGGAATTTTTCCGAGATATTTTTTCCTAAGCCGAAAACCACCCTCTCCAAGGGGGGATTATTTACTTCTTCCTATGTCTTCTCTTCTCCAGCTCTGTGCCCGCCTTGACCCGCATCCGCTCCAACAGGAGCTGTTGACCCGTGTCTGCGCCGATTTCACTGCCTGGGACGATTTGATTCCACAGGCCGAAGCCCACGGTCTGGCCCCTCTGCTCCTCCGCCATCTTTCTGCCGCCGGGATCGACCTGCCGGATGACGTCCTCCGTAGCCTCAGACTGCTCGCTCTTCGCCATCGTCAGACCAACAGGGTGTTGTCCCGGACCTTAGGCAAGGTGCTGTCCATATTAACAGAGGCAGGTATTCCGGCCCTGGTTTTGAAAGGCGCGGCCCTCTGTCAGAACCTGTATCCAGAACCCGGCCTGCGGCCCATGCGGGATATCGACTTGCTCCTGCCCTGGGATGAGGCCCTGCCCGCCCATGCCCTGTTACAACGACACGGCTTTCAGGATCCTGCCGTATTCACTCCGGTGGACCATCTTCATCTTGCCGCCCTGTATCTAGAAACAGACGGCATAAAGGTCTGTCTTGAACTGCATCGTAGCCTTTTCCCGGATTGCCCGCCCTGCCCTGCCCGAATGAACTTTGCTACGCTGTCCAACAAGGCGGTTTCCTTTACAGCGGACGGTGTGCCAGCCTCCACCTTGGCCAATGAAGAAATGCTCTGGCATCTTTATCAACACGGATTCCATGCCCCGCTCACCTATGATCCCTTTAAACTGATCTCCGCCGCTGATCTTATCAGCTTTGTCGAGACCAAGCTGGATGAAATCGACTGGGATCGAATACAATCGGAATATCCCCATCTGCTTGCTGCCTTGCCCCATCTCCACCACCTCACGCCTTGGAACTATGCGGTCCGGGAACAGCTAGGCTTTACGGTGGAAAGTACTCCCACCGGAGTCGGTGCATCCTTCACAGGCTGGCCGCGTCAAAAGATGGCCGTGCAGAAAGGCCGGGGTATTCGCCGAATCCTGCGGGACACCTTTTTCCCACCCTCTTGGTGGCTGCGGATCTATTATGCCCCGACCGGACGGCTTGGGCGTTTACGATGCCTCCTTATTGAGCATCCGGCGCATGTATTCTGGTGGGTGAAACTGTACTGGAGTATCTTCTTAAAGGAAAGCTTGCCAAAGGAGGATATATCTGTGCCGATGAAGCTGGGGAATATGTTGACAGTGGTGAGGAACAGCAGGAAGCTGGTTGTGATCATGTATCGGAAGGTGCGTTAATTTGGGGAGTCCGGTAGGGTGGGCAATATTTCGGTTCCTCCCAATCTGTTCTGATTTAAAAGCTGCCGCGTTGCCGACGTTGTTCACGTTATTGCCCCTTGCCCACTCTACTGGCTGTGGCGAAAGATACATTGATTTTGGAAGGATTCCGCCGAAAGACGCCCCAGCGATAAATCACTGGGCTATTATCGAATGTCCCTCCGGGACAGGGAGTTACGGCGTAGGAACTACCTTCCTCACGCCGTTGGCAATCTCCGTTGCCCAAAGTGCTGTGAACAACATGCAACAA
>JBATKL010000178.1:0-6443 GCA_049669385.1 Candidatus Electrothrix sp.
TATGCTTACGTGGCAGGCGTGATGTTTCTTGTCCGCCTTCCTTCTCATCGACGGCAGAGGAGGAACTGCTGCACATTTTTCCAAAAAAATTGACAAACAAGTCTGTTTTCCCTTTTAATTGAAGAACAGAAGCAAGCCGTAACACATAAACAAAAAATAACCGTCGATATTGGAGGCGCATAAGATGAAAAAATCATATTTCCTTTTTCTGATGAGCGGGATCTTTCTGCTGCTCTGCTTGGCCAGCCCTCTTGCCGCTCAGGATCAGGCAACATCCCGCAGCGTGGAAGGGCAGGAGCAGGCCGTTGATGCTCAAGTCGTTATCAATCAGATTGATACCTCCGCTTTCCCGAAAGTGACGCTGTTCGCTTCGGTCATCAAAAACGGAGTTCCGCTCAAAGGCTTGGGTGCAGGCGATTTCCGCGTCCGCGAAGATGAAATTGATCAGGAGCCGATTACTGTGGTTCCCAAGCTCACCCCGCTGAATGCGGTTGTCGCTCTTGACACCAGCGGCTCGATGAAACAGCGCATGACTGATGCCCAGTCCGCTGCCAAGAGCTTCATTAACCTGCTAAGGAAACTCACAAAAAATAATTTACCCTTTATGCCGTGCGGTATATAAACGGGCAGGCAAAGGTACCTGCCACTAAGGGTATTTTATTTTTTAGTGAATCCCTAATAACATATGACGACGGAGACAGAGAGCGCAACCGAAGCGACAGTAATGGGAACGGACAGAACAGACAGGACAGAAGAACTGGTGAGCAGGTTTCGCCATTATCTGGCAGCCACAGCGGATAATATCGAACAACCGCCAGAAAAACTCGACCTTTTTACCCTGTACAGTGAAATCAAGACCCTGAAAAATGAGGTCAAGATCGAATCCCGGCATATAAAACAGGGCTTTGTCGGCCTACAGGAAACTTTAGGACGGTGTGAAGAAAACGGTTTCAAGCCAAAGGACTGGAAACGAGAAAAAGGCGAACCGGAACTGGGTCCCCTGCTGGACGGCATTATTGACCTTTATGATCGCATACATGCTTCTGTTCAGGCCCTGCCGGAACCCGTTCAACAGAAGGAGCATAAAGAAAAAAAATCTTTCTGGTCGCGGCGTCGGAGGAAAGAGGAAAAAGAGCGGAGCGAACGGGAGCAGAGGGAACAGGATATGATCGTCTCCATGCGAGCCGGACAGCAGATGCTGTTGGACAGAATCATCGGCCTGCTGCTGGCCTGGGATATCAGTCCTATTGCAGCACTTGCTCAACGTTTTGATCCGCATACCATGCGGGCATTGGGCACAGACAGCCTGCCAGAACTTACTGACGGAACAGTCAGTGCCGAGATCAGAACAGGTTTTCAGCAACAGGGAAAAATGCTCCGCTTGGCTGATGTCAGAGTAAACCGTTTATAATGAACATTTAAACATACTGAAAAAAATGAACGAGATAATTATCGGTATTGACCTTGGAACCACCAATTCGGAGGTGGCGGTCGTTCAGGAGGCGCACCCCGTGCTGATCAAAAATCAGGACAGCGTGATACTGCCTTCATATGTGGGGGTAGACGAAAACGGTGGACTTTTGGTCGGCGAAGCGGCCCGTAACCAGTATGCGGTTTATCCAGAACGTACCGTCAAATCAATCAAGCGATTGATGGGAAGCGGGGAACAGGTCGAAATGGCTGGGAAAAACTATTCCCCACAGGAAATTTCCGCAATCATTCTCAAGTCATTAAAAGAGATTGCCGAAAAACAGCTCAAGCAGAAGGTGGAAAAGGCGGTCATCACCGTGCCTGCCTATTTTTCCGATGTCCAGCGGCAGGCGACCCGGGAGGCTGGGGAAATAGCTGGCCTGGAAGTGGTCAAGATGATCAATGAACCCACGGCTGCCGCTTTGGCCTACGAAGGGGATGCCCATGTGGGCAAGACCATTATGGTCTATGACCTCGGCGGCGGCACCTTTGACGTCTCTGTGGTCGGCATTGAGGACGGTGTGATTGAAGTCATAGCCAGCCACGGCAATAACCATCTCGGCGGTGACGATTTTGACCAGAAAATCGTTGAACACCTGCTTGAACATCTCAAGGAAGAGCACGGCGAGATAAGCCTTTCTCCCGAGGCAAAGGCCCGGATAGAGCGAGCTGCGGAGCAGGCCAAAATCACCCTGTCCAACAATCCCTTTGCCGCAGTGAAGGAGGAATATCTTTTTGAAAAGGACGGAGTGCCTGTCCATCTTGATATGGAGATCAGCCGGGATGAATATGAGGAGATGATCACGCCCTTTATCGAGGAAAGTATGGAGGCCGTCCATATCGCCCTGAAAGGGGCTGGCCTGACAGCTTCGGATATCGAAGAAGTCCTGCTGGTCGGCGGGTCCTCCCGTACGCCTTTGGTGCATGAATATTTTGAACGGGAACTCGGCCTTGTTCCGCATTGCGAGATTGACCCTGACCTCTGCGTTGCAGCTGGTGCGGCTGTGCAGGCTGGCATGATCAGTGGGGAGGAGGTCTCGACGGTGTTGGTCGATATTACGCCGTATACTTTTTCCACGGCCACCCTGGAATTCAATATGGAGTCCATGTCCTATGACATGATCTGTGTTCCGCTGATTAAAAAGAATTCTCCCATCCCTGTGAAAAAGAGCGAGGTTTTTTATACCATGCACGATGATCAGGATCAGGTACAGGTGGAAGTGTATCAGGGAGAAAGCACGGTTCCGCATGAAAACATTCTGATCGGTGAATTCATGATCACCGGCCTTTCTCGAAAACCGGCAGGAAATGAAATCATTGACACCTTTGAGCTGGACAAGGACGGCATCCTTTGCGTGACCGCCATTGAAAAATGCACTGGTACGTCGAAAAAGATAGAAATCGACAACGCTATGGCCAAGTTGGATAAGGAAGAGATGGACAAGGCCCGTGGCAAAATCGGTGAGTTGTTCAATAATCCGTCTGATTTCGACATTGACGGTGAGTATATCGAGGTCAATGAAGATAATGAGGAGAACGAAGAAAATAAAGAAGCATCCGGGCAGAGTGAGGAAGCGGCGCAAGCTGAAACCTTGATTAAGAAGGCGGAAGCCCTGATGGATGATGCGGAAACCGAAGATCAGGAAGAACTGATCGATCTGGTTGAGACGATTCGCGATGCCCTGAAAGCCGAAGATGAAGTTCGCCTCAACGAGGCCATGCACGAATTGAGTGAAATCGTTTTTTATCTGGAATCATAACACATGGAACGCTGTCCTGTCTGTCAAGCCGGATTTAAGGGCACGCCAGAGTGTCGCCGCTGCAAATCCGACCTGACTGATCTTATCGCCTTGGAAAACCGGGCCGAGTATGTCATAATTCAGGCAATGCGGCATTTGAAGACCGGAAATATCAGCAGGGCTCGACAGCTCTGCAACCATTCCGAAACCCTGCAACGTACAGAATTTGGCGCGGCCCTGCTCGGTTTTCTTGATGTTTTGGCCTATGAGGAAAAAATATCCGCAGAGGATATGTTATGGCAAAAAAACTGACAATCGGTTGAACACCTCCTCTCAAGAGGGCATGAAATGGGAAGGCGATCCTTGTGATCGCCTTTTTTTGTGGGAAGTGCTCGGCACTTACCGAAACGTTCAGTGACTCCCCTCCAGCTCCTCTCCTCTCTTCATTTCACTTTTATAACAAAAAAATCAACGCACTGTCATGACTCTGTCCTTGAAACATAGAAAAAGCAATGCTGCCAGACCGCAGCAGAAAAAAAAGCAGCTCTGGTTAATTCACGCCATGATGCTACTAACCGCCGCTCTGGTCTCCACCTCCTTCACGGTGAGCAAGGCCATTACCGACGGCATGGATCCTGGCGTCCTCACCCTGCTCCGTTTCTTTATCGCAGCCCTATTCTTCCTACCCTATATTTACTGGAAGCACGGATTGCACCTGCCGGAGAAAACACGCCTGTTCGGCTATGCCTGCATCAGCTTCACCCTGACCGGTTTTTTCTGGCTCATGTTTCTCTCGATGCGATCAACCACGGCCCTGAACACCGGGGTAATCTTCACCCTCGTGCCAGGCATCTCCGGCTTGTATAGCGCAGTACTCCTCAAGGAGCGATTGGGAAAATACAGGATCATCGCCATGATTCCAGCCACTCTCGGCGCGATATGGGTCCTGTTTCACGGCAGTCCTGCCGAGCTGCTCGCCTTTAATCTCAATCCCGGCGACCTGATTTTTTTTGGCAGCTGCCTGCTCATGGCTTTCTACACCCCTCTGGTCAAATTCTTCCATAAGGGAGAACCCATGTCGCTGATGACCTTCTGGATTTTGGTCACCGGTTGCGGCTGGCTTCTGCTTTTTTCCGGGCACCAACTTCTGTCTGTGCCCTGGGAGAGCGTGCCGCTCAAAATATGGAGTGGCATTATCTACCTCTCTATTTTCTCAACAATAATAACGTTCTTCCTCAGTCAACTCTGCACCCTTTCTCTGGGACCGACAAGGGTCATGGCCTATAGCTATCTCTATCCGCCCTTTATCGTCCTGATAGAATGGGGTTTTGGCCATCCCCTGCCTTCTGTACAGATATTACCGGGAGTCGGACTGATTCTTGCGGCGATGTTTATTGTTCAGCAGGGAGCAGAGGATATTGCAGGACCGAATGGCGCTCATGCAACCAATACAGCGCATTCGGTAGAAAAGAAAGAAAAGGGAGAGAAGGGAGAGAAAAAAGAAAACGAAAAAATATGAGAGAGACGGTGTGCAACAGGGCGGATACGGGGTCCTGCGTTGTCCAGCGTTCCGCCCCGGTTTTTTCTGCAATCGATCTCGTGGAAGAGTAAAGAGGATACGCTACTTAATGCCCTTTTCATTTAAAAAACTGCTGTACTTCTGATCAGTGCCCTTGATATGCGTTTGCAACCATTTACCGAGAAATTGCAAAACATTGACAGAAACAGTCGCTCTTCCGCTATCAAACTCCCTTTTAAAATCAGTTACTTTCTGCACAAAAGCGACATGTTCTCTCTTGTGCGCAGCAGCATCAGGATATTTGACCTGTTGGAAATAATTTTCCTCCAGTTGAAAATGAGAAGCCGTGTAGCTGATCAGCCCGTTCAGAATATCTCCGAGAACATCCTTGCCGTGCCCAGCCTTCATGGCGTCGGTGAGTTCGTTAACCATTTCAAACAGTTTCTGATGCTCTTGGTCAATCTTCACCACATTAACACTGAAGCTATCGTTCCATTTAATTAAGCTCATTATCTCCACCTCCTCTTTTGGTTCCCAGGCCCCTTATGGACCACAACGTGCTACTGACAGTATACATAATTTACAGCGAAGAAAAAAGAAAAAGACAGCAAGAGCGGTTCGCTGTATGGAACAGATCCAAGAATCGTCAACCCGGTTCTGTCAATGCGTAATGCTTATTCCCTCTTCTTAAGAAGCCCCAGCAGCTGCTCATGAATATTATCAAAGCCACCGTTGGAGAGAATGGCAACAACATCACCTGACCGGGCCTGTTCCGCAAGAAAGGCAAGAATCGCCGCAGTATCAGGGAAATATTCAGCAGGTATTCCTTGGTTATTTAAGGCCGCAGTCAATTGCTCTGAGGAAAACTGCTCTTCAGCAGGCACATTGGCCAGCGGAACAATCTCCCGCACAATAACCTGATCAGCCCCGTTAAAGGCCTGCTCATACTGCTGCTGAAACACCGCCCGCCGGCTGGAATTGGTTCGGGGCTCAAAAACAATGAGCAGACGCCGTTCCGGCCAGGCCAGACGCAGGGCATGTACGGTTTCCCGAACCGCAGTAGGATGGTGAGCAAAATCATCAATCACCGTAATGCCATCAACCTCTCCCCGGATCTGCTGGCGTCTCTTGATTCCCTCAAAGGAGGCCAGCCCTTCTCTGATAGCATCTTGACTGATCCCGAGATGATCCATCAGGGCAATCACCGCCAGGGCATTGAGCCCGTTATGACGGCCAGGCATAGGCAGGCTGAATGCACCAAACAGGACGCCATCCTTATACGCAGCAAAAGAGGAGTTGAGTCCGTTAACCGTCAGGTCCCGTAATTGCCAGCAACAGTCTTTGCCGGTCCCATAGCTGATGACAGGACCGGGGCATTGCCCTGCAATCTCGGCAACCACCGGATCGTCCATGCAGGCGATCAAGGCCCCATCCAGGGGAATCAGGCTGACAAAACGGGCAAAGGACTCCTTGATTTCTTCAAGATCAGCAAAGATATCTGCGTGATCAAATTCGATGGAGGTGAGAATAGCGTAATGAGGGCGGTAATGGAGGAACTTGGAGACCTTATTGAAAAAGGCTGTATCGTACTCATCTCCTTCCACAACAAAATATTCTCCTTCTCCGAGGCTATAATTACGGCCAAAGGCCTCGACAATGCCGCCGATAAGGAAACTGGGTGAGCAGTCCGCCCTATGCAGGGCTGAAGCCAGCAG
>JBATKL010000179.1:0-14306 GCA_049669385.1 Candidatus Electrothrix sp.
TTTCCAGCTCAATCTGGATTTTTTGCTGCTCCAAGGTGTGATTCAGTTTTTTTATGCGGTTTCTGTGTACCTTTACTCCTGCCATAATCAGCAGGAGCAGTATTGATAAGGCGACGGCAAGGCGAAACCAGAGGCGCTCGTAATAATGTGGCGTCTTATAAAAAGCGAGCAGCGCCTCTTCCAGCGAGGGAATGCCGTCGTTATTCATTCCCTTGACACGAAACACATAGTCACCTGGAGGGAGATTGGTGTAGGAAACATCGCGTTGTTTGCCGGGAGCCGACCAGGCCTGATCAAAGCCGTCCAGTTTATACTGAAGCAGGTTTTTTTGAGGGGAAACAAAGCTGAGAACTGCGAAATGGAAGTTGAGGCGGGCAATATCAGCAGGAACAGTACGTTCTCCATTAATTTTATTGCTGTTGTGGGACGCAATGTTTGAGGAAAGGATAATCGTTTTTGGCGAAATCGTATTGATAGGGATATTTTCTGGATTGATAACAGCCGCCCCGCCATAGGTGCCGATCCAGAAATTTCCTTCACTGTCTTGCTCGGACCATGCGTTGGCAGTGGGGTTCTTCTTGAGTCCCGAGTTATTATCAAAGAGGGTAATGGGAAATCTTTTTTTTTGGCCGTTGATGACCTGGTTGAGATCATGCCGGGTCACATAAAAAAGACCAAAGGTGGTCGTCATCCATAGCTTGTTTTTTCTATCTCGCAAGACTTCAAAGACGTTGTCTGTTAAAAGCCCGTGTTCGGACGTGAGATTATGAATGGTCCCGTCTTTCAGGATGGAGATACCGCCGTTGGTCATCATCCAGAGGCCGCCCTCTCCGTCATCGTAGAAGCGAAAGATGACATTTCCCAATATGCCGTTATCTTTTGTTAATACCTGTTTCACTTCACCTTTTTCATAAATATGGACACCGCCCCCGTCGGTTCCTATCCAGATTCTCCCGGCAGCATCTTCGTGCAGACAGAGAATACAGTCATTGATTAAGCCCGGGGCAGTATCTGTCGTGTAGTTGGTGAGATGACCGGTCCGATCGATCATGCTGAGGCCCGACTGGGTACCGATCCAGAAGTTCTCCTTACGATCTTCCAGAACCATGCGCACCCTGTCGGAGACGAGGCCGTCTTTTGTGCTCAGTTGTTGGATTATTTTTCTGTTTTCCAGGATCAGGATCCCGTTTCCATAGGTGCTCACCCAGACCTTGCCGGAGCGATCCTGGTACAAATGCCTGATTCTGGTTTGCAGAAGGGGGTCAGTCAGTTTTTCTGTTTTTTTACGCCAAGGAAAGACGAGGTTAAGACCTTGATTCGTGGCCACCAGAAATTCTCCGCTTTTTTCTTCCAGCACGGCATTGACGGTATCGTCAAAAAGGCCTTCATCCTGGGTGTAGATAGTGAACTTGGGCTCAGATAATCGCTCTAGACCCGGCTGGGTACCGAGCCAGAGGCTGCCTTCCTTATCCTGATAGGCGGAAAAGACAATATTATCGTTGAGCCCGTCGGCATGATTGAAATAATCAAAGCTGCCGTTATAAAATCGTATCAGTCCGCTGTCCCCGGTCAACCAGAGCGCACCGTTTCGGTCCTGAAATATTTTTGAATTAGCGACTTTTTGGCGATTATGTTCTCTCTTGCTCTGCTCGAAACTCAGCTTGAAAAATTTTCTGATCCTGTTTTCTTTGATCAGTATGAGGGTATCCGAGGTGATGGCCCAGAGTCCCCTGCCGTTACTGTCTTTGATCATGTACTCAAGAGGGGTCTCAGCTATCAGAGAAGAAAGCTCTCCCTGATAGGAGATGAATTCATCCGATCCTTTCTTGAGCAGGTACACGCCATTTTTCTGATTGGTCCCGACCCATATAGAGTCCTCGGCATCCTGGCAGATAAAATTGACGAGTTTGGTCGTCAAGCTTTCTGGGCCAGTAAATCGCCGGAAAGTGATTCCGTCAAAAGAGGCAACCCCGGCAGTGGTTCCGATCCAGAGTTTGCCGTCGCGATCTTCAAATAATTCTCTGACAGAAGCACTGGGCAGGCCGTCCTGGATATCGAACTGGGTGAATATATTATCGCGAAAACGAAAAAGACCGCTGTCATTGGTGCCGACCCATAAATTACCTTGGCTGTCACTGAGTAAACTACGGGCAGCCGAGGCCGAAAAATCATCGCGGGTTGAGCGGTTATAGTAAAGGAATTCCTCGCCGTCGAATCTGACCAGCTCCCGGTAGGTTGCCAACCAGAGAAATCCGGTATCGTCCTGAACAATATCAAGGACGCTTTTTATTCTGTTTTTATGGGAATAGGATTTATGCAGGTACTGCGAGATCGGGATTTCTGGATTTAAGGGCCGGGAAAAGAGAGGGGGCTGCAAAAAAAACAGATCAAAGCAGGCAAGAAAACCGGACAGGGAGAACAGAAGGTATTTTATCATGATCCGGAGTTATGTTTACTTGTGTTTACAATAGGTGGTTCTGGTTTTGATCCGTTGAGAGCTTCGCCGTTGGGAACTCCTTGTAATGGGGAAAAATTCCATCTCTGGTTCATTGCAGGATCACCGGAGGTGGAAACTCTCGCTCTCCGGTGAAAATTATCAGGGTACCGGAGGAACAAGCGGATAACAAGATATTTATGTCGTTTTTTTTGACATTGTCTGTCTGATTGCCTTGTTGTTCCGGTGCTCCTGCTCCTTAATCAGCTGCGGCTTCCCGTGTTGCTTCCCTTCCGGGGGTATGCTATATTTTTGCCGAGACAATGACAATCCACGAGCTCAGGAAAGAATACCCGTACTGCTTCCGGGCGGGGAAAGGGTATTTTTGAGGAAAATTTGACGAAAGAGATGTAATGAAATTTAAAGGGATGAATCATTTAGCCCTGGTGACTGCGGACATGGAGGCAACCATCCGTTTCTGGCGGGATCTTATAGGGATGCGATTGATCCATGGATTTGGTGAAGTTGACTTTCGCCAGTACTTTTTTGAGATTGATGAGCAGAGCTGCCTGTCCTTTTTTGAGTGGGAGGGCGCGGAACCGGTGGCGAAAAAGCTGCATGGCCAACCCTCATCCGGCCCTCGTGTCTTTGATCATCTTGCCTTTGGGCTGGCCTCTAAGGAAGAGGTTTGGGCGGTGAAAGATAAGCTAGAGGCGGCAGGCTTTGCCTGTTCCGACATGATTGATCATGATTTCATTCACTCAGTGTACTCCTTTGACCCTAACGGAATCCCCATAGAGTTTTGCTATGAGGTGAAGGGACAGGAAATTCGCAGGAATCCTGTTATAAATGATACTCATCCCCCTCCAGCGGCTCTGGAAGGCACTGATCCGCAATCGGGAATATGGCCAGAGGTCACAGAACCTACGCCTGAAGAGGAGCGGGTGGTCAAACCAGGTGATGGCAGCGGCTTTTTGAAGAGATAAGAACTCTGAAGGAGGGATGAGCCGTCTGTTAAGGTAGGTCGAGCAGCTTCTTGAGTTTCTTTCTGCTGCACGTAAAAGTGTTACAAACCAACAGGCCGTCATCAAAGTCAAAAATGTTTCTTTTGACAATTTCATTTCCCAGAACCGAAGGATTGATGGCTTTGGATAATAAATTTGCTTGAAGAAAAAAATAACTGTCCAGTTTCATGCCGATGAATTCAAGAGCAATACCGCAGTCACAGATCCTGACTATCGAGCCGACAGCATGAAGAACAACCTCTGAATATAATGCTGATTCTTTGACGTGTATTTTGCAGATATCGCCTATTGACTGCCTGAACTCGCCTTTAACAAGAAAACCGCCTAAGCTGACATTATCAAGCAGGCAGTGATATTGTGTCGAACCAAAATCAAGATAGATAGCCCATCGAATGTTTATTCGGGAAAATTGACGTCTATTTATATCACCCATAGTTCTGCTATTATTAAATAAAGAGGGTATGGAATGAGAGCTCCGATAATTTTATGATCCGCTGAATATGCTTCATACACTCTTCTCCTCTGGCTCTGAAGAGAACCGTTTAAGATGTTATTTAAACTTGATTATATGTAAAAGGTAAACGTGATGTATTCGCTTGTCAAGTGGAACGTGTGTAAAAAGTACTCGCCTTTTGAGGGGGAGATCTTCTTCAATTTAGTCATATGCATCCTGGATGTATCACAGAGCAACATCAAAGGTGTTGTTACTCTATTGAGAACAGGGCAGGTTAATGAGGCCTAATATGGGTACTCCATAGCAGGGTCACAGAAATAGACCTCGTTGTCGTTTGCATGCTGTTCTCTCCTGTCTTCCTCGTAATCATCATGAATGCAGGTGACATCGCAATTGTTAGATTGGGCAGATGAGTGGGAAGGGTGTTGCGCTTGCTTATTCTTGGGCTCTTTATCAATAAAGACAAGGTACAAGATGAAGAGTGTGAGAAGGCCTGCCATTGTTGCCAACTGTACCAGAGCTTTTGATTGACCGGCGAGGTAACCAATCAATAACGGTACAATAATGATGAATAATATTAATACTAAAAGCGTTTTCATTCTTGTTGAACAAAGAAGATAAGGGAAGGGTTGGACGTAACGAGCTAAGCGCGTGAATCAGAGTTATGGATGTTTCATTGCTAACCATAAAAAGAGCTATTAGGCAAGGAGAAGTTTGCTGCTGCCACGAAAGAATGGGGTATATCGGGGTGAAAGGGCTGGATTGAAAAACGGGGCGATGGGGCAGGGCAGGGCAGAAAAAAACCGGGTACGTGTAACATACGTACCCGGCCAAGACAAAGAGGACAATCAAGAACCCTTACTGATAATAATAATCAAACCGAAAGAGAAAGTCAAGTTTCGGATAACATCACTTGTGTGACTTGTGGTGCTGCAACGTTACGCCGACGTAATTTAATGAACCCGGTAGGGTGGGCAATTTCGTTCGTTCAATCTATTCTGATGAAAAAGCTATCGCATTGCCAACGTTGTTCACGTTATTGTTCGTTGCCCACTCTACGCTGTACCCGAATTATGCGGCGAATATCAGTGAAAAATAAAAGGAAGGGCATGGAGAAAAAAGGCAAAAAAAAACCCGCAAACCAATGAAGGTCGCGGGTTTTACTAAACTACTACGATACTACAATACTACAATATAAAAAATGGTGCCGAAGGCCGGAGTCGAACCGGCACGAGCGTAACTCACTACCCCCTCAAGATAGCGTGTCTACCAATTCCACCACTTCGGCACGCAAGGTATATTTATTTTTCATTCAGCCTGTTCCTGTTCCGGGGCTGTTTCCGTTTCCTGCTCAACCGGAGCAACGTGCTCTTCAGCAGCAGGAACAACTTCAATATTTTGAGCTTCAACTACTGGCTCAACTTCAGCCGTTTCTTCAGCAAGAGCTTCCTGTACAGCAGGAGAGGCTTCAGTTACCGGCTCTTCTTCTTCCATTACTGGAAGTTCAACCTGAGCAGCTTGGCTTTCCTGAACAGTCGAGGAAGCAGTTGCTTCTTCAGCAAGAGCTTCTTGAACAGCAGAAGAGGCTTCTGGTTCTGGTGCAGGCAGCTCAACTTGGCTTTCCGTTCCCGGCATGGGAATGGTAACCGGTGCTTCTTTCTGCGCCGGAGCAGCCGTTTCCTGAGCTGGCAGTTCCTTCATAATCGAACCAGTGCTCTCGTTTGTCGAGATATAGGCCAAAGAAACTGAGGTGCCCATAAAAACAATCGCTGAAAAAGTGGTTATCTTATTCAGCAGAGGCACCGGGCCTTCTGATCCAAAAACTGACTGGCCGGAACCGCCAAAGGTGGCTCCAATATCAGCTCCTTTGCCGTGCTGTAAAAGCACGATGGCAATCAGGAAGAGAGAAACCAGAACATGTACTATAATAAGTAAGGTCGTCATGTAAAATTGATTATCCTAGCAAATGACTCGGCTTGTAAAGCTGCACCGCCCACGAGAGCGCCGTCAACATCGGGCTGAGCCATCAGGCTGTCAATGTTTTCAGGTTTGACCGAGCCACCATACAATATTCTGACAGAGTCGGCAAGTGTTTTTTTGTATAAAGTAACAAGAGCGTTTCGAATGAAGGCATGCACCTCTTGCGCCTGCTCTTTGGTCGCGGTTTCTCCAGTCCCAATAGCCCAAACCGGCTCGTAAGCCACGACCACCTGCTGCATCTGGTCTTGCTGGACATCTTGCAAGCCTTGGCGGAGCTGCTCTTCAACGGTCTTGAAGGTGTTACCCTGTTGACGTTCCCCTAAGGTTTCACCGACACAGAGGATGGGGGTCAGGCCAAAGTGTAGTGCCCCTACGAGGCGGCGGTTAACCATGGCGTTATCCTCACCAAAAACATGGCGACGCTCTGAATGCCCGAGAATGACCATGTCTACCCCGATATCCTGAAGCATGGGCGGGGAAATCTCACCGGTATACGCCCCTTGCTTTTCCCAGGCTACATTCTGGGCTGCAACCCTGATCGGCGCATCCGTACCTGCTACAGCCTCTTGAACTGCTGCCAAGGATGTAAAGGCCGGGGCGATCATCACTTCACGATCTGTCAGGCCCTTGCAGGAAGCGGCAACCGCCGAAGCAAGTTCCACAGACTCGGCTCTGGTCAGGTACATCTTCCAGTTTCCGGCGATCAGTGGTTTTCGTGCCATATGTTATATCCTCCCAAGGAGATAGTCTCTTTATAACGCGCCGAATATCAGGTCGGAATTCCATAAAAAATAAAATCCCCGATCTCGGTGCGGGACTCTAGGGGCAAACCTGTGTGTTTGCCCTTCATTTGCTGCGTGGCGGTATTGAGGGCGGACACACAGGTCCGCCCCTACGAAACCCCCATCTATTTTATCCTTCCAGCGCAACCACGCCGGGCAGGTCCTTGCCTTCCATGAGCATAAGAAAGGCACCACCACCCGTGGACATATAGGAAATATTTTCTGCCTCGCCGGATAACCGCACAGCAGCATTGGAATCCCCGCCACCGGTGATACTCAGGGCATGGGCCGAAGCCACGGTGTGGGCCAGGGCCATTGTTCCCCTGGCATAGGCATCCATCTCAAAGGCACCCATAGGGCCGTTCCAGATGATGGTTTTGGCATCGGCCAGCACCTCGGAAAAACAAATGACCGAAGCCGGGCCGATATCCAAGGCCATCCAGTTTTCCGGGATATCTTGGATCGTAACCTGCTTGCACACAGCATCTGGGGCAAAGCGATCCGCAGCAATCACATCCACAGGCAGATAGACCTTCACGCCTTTTTCCTTGGCATCAACGAGCAGCTGACGGGCATTATCCAGAAGACCATCCTCCACCTTGGAGGCTCCCACGGAATATCCCTGACTTTTGAGAAAGGTATTGGCCATGGCCCCGCCGATAAGTAGGCAGTCCACCTTGTTCAGCATATTGGTCAGTGCTTCTAGTTTGCCTGAAACCTTGGCCCCGCCGACAATAGCTGCCAGCGGTCGCTGGGGCTCATCAACGGAGCGATGGAAATACGACATCTCCTTGTCCAGCAGCAAACCAGCAGCCTTTTCTGTGCAGTTTGCCGCAATCCCTGTTACCGAAGCATGGGCTCGATGGGAGACGGCAAAGGCATCATTAATATAAACATCCGTCAGTGCGGCAAGCTGCTTGGAAAACTCCGGGTCGTTGGCCTGTTCTTCAGCATGGAAACGAAGATTCTCTAGCAAAACGACATCGCCGTTGTTCATGGCCGCGACCGTGCTTTCCGCTTCCGGGCCGACGCAGTCCTGAGCCATCTGGACAGGTTTGTCGAGAAGAGCGGAGAGGTACTTGGCAACTGGTGCCAAGGAATATTTCTCTACCCGTTGTCCCTTAGGCCGTCCCATATGCGCAGCAAGAATGACCTTTGCCTCTTGCTCCAGAGCGTATTGGATCGTGGGGAGAACAGTACGGATCCGTAGATCATCGGTGATTTCACCCTGCGCATTCATGGGCACATTGAAATCGACCCGAATCAGCACGCGCTTGCCGGTGATATCAAGATCACGAATTGTTTTCATATTTTTTTTGTCAGGAAATTTCAATCCGTAGGGGCACGGCATGCCGTGCCCCTACAATATTTTGCACAAACGACAGAGACGACTAACGGTCGCCCCTACACCATCCGTTCAGCCACGGAAACGGTCAGATCACCGAGCATATTGGTGTAACTGCCCAGTTCGTTGTCATACCATCCGTAGATGACGGCCTGGGTCATCGGAATTTCCAAAACATGTGGAACCTCACCTGACTCAAAATTGCAGCTTTTCAAATGATCCAGGTTAACCTTCAGGGAGGCGGTCCGGGTATGGGTCTCAGTGGACTCAATCACCGCTGCCGCTTCCGGGGTGCCGATAATATCGGAGGAAACATTCTGGCCCGCAGAATACTTGAGGTAATGATTCGATTCCGCGTAATCTTTATAGATGCTGTTGATCAGATTACGCTTAATCGGGTTTTCCAGCTCATCCTGAAGATTGAGCACCAGCACAATCAGGGAGCCTGTGGATGTGGGGATACGGACAGACTCGGCAATAAAACCGATCCCTTTCATCTCCGGGATAACCAGCCCCAAGGCCTTGGCTGCACCGGTGGTGGTCAGGATAATATTATTGAGAATAGAGCGGTTCTTGCGCAGATCAGTGGCCCCGGCTGGTGGTACAGAATCCAGGACTTTCTGGCTTCCTGTGGCCGCATGCACCGTAACCATAGAGGCAGTGAGCATCCGGTCCGCACCAAAATGATCCATGAGCGGCTTGATCATGTAGGACAGGCAGGTGGTGGTGCAGGACGCTGCGGAGATAATAGAGTGCTGCTCCGGCTTATAATCGTCGTCATTAATGCCCATCACCGTGGTGATCGCATCCTCGGGCATATCAATCCCTTTGGATTTGATCTTAAAGGGGGCAGAGACCATGACTTTTTCTGCTCCGGCCTGAAGATGACCGCGCACTGAGCCCCAACCTTCCTCGGCATCGGCAGTAGGATCTTTGAACACGCCGGTGGTGTCGGCCACTATGCGAACATTATTTTCCTGCCATTGAATATCCTTGGGATTACGGGCTTTGCGGAGCACGGTGACCGGAATGCCGTTCACGGTCATGGTGCCTGCTGCCTCGTTCAGGTTCTCAATAACCCGACCGCCCTTATGTCCATGAAGATAGGTGGATAGCCTGCCGTAGGAGGAATCCTTTTCAATGGTTGCGGCGATGTCTTCCAGGCCGCTACCGACCTGACGTCCAAGGTTGACAACAATCTCTGAGAAAAACTGTCGGGAAACATGATGCCAGAGTGAAAGTTTTCCGATTCTTCCGAGGCCGTTGATTCCAAGTTTCATAGTATATTCTCTCCTTTTTTTGTCCGCAAGACCGTCATTGGTTCAGTATTGATGGATACTGCCATAGAACGAGCTTGTGTCCGCTCATTGCGTGTGGACATTTTAACAAATGGAAGTATGATATTCTGAATCAGATTTCTATATATGGTATAAAAGCATTTATTACAATCGAAAACCGTTGTTCAGAAAAAACAATTTTGTTGCTCTTTTGGTTCCCCGAGAACAGTGCTGAGAACACTCTACTGCTCTGGAAAGAGTCTTTTTTGTACGGTTAAGCGGTTGATGTTTTGTTTGAAAAAGCGGCACCTGTTTTGGTCTTTTCGGCACGTATTTTTGCTGGTTTCGAGCAGGCTTGTATACAGACTTGTATATTTTTACATAGGATTTACGTGAACAGATCGGACAAGCTGAAGACAGAGCAAAGCATTGGGGCAGACAGCTTTGAATAAATGACTTTGAATAAATGACTTTGAACAATAGACAGGAACGTGATAAGAAAGGCTTAACGGAAAGTCACTCCGTTGTATAATCAACTTTTATCCACTTTTTAACCATAAAGATTCTGTCAGTACGGGACAGTCTGTTCAGCGCAAGATGCGTGCGCGGTAATCGTACGCGGTCATAGTGTATAATATGTGCTTGCCTTCCTTGTCTGCAATGAGTGCAGTCGGGGGACGGTAAAAACTGAGCAGTACTCGACGAAATGGTTTCGTTTTCTCCGCTGATACGTCTCTTCAACCTGAAAAGTAATGTCGCATGTTTACAAAAATTCTTATAGCAAACCGGGGTGAAATTGCCTGTCGAATAATGAGGACAGCACGGGCAATGGGTATCAAAACAGTTGCTGTGTTTTCCGATGCCGACAGATCTGCTCTTCATGTTCGGATGGCCGATGAGGCAGTCCATATAGGCGCTTCAGCTCCAACAGCAAGTTATCTGGACGCTGAAAAAATAGTTGCTGCCTGTAAAAGTACCGGTGCCGAGGCCGTGCATCCAGGGTACGGTTTTCTTTCTGAAAATGATACCTTTTGCCGACGACTGGGAGAAGAGGGGATTGTCTTTATCGGCCCCCCGGTTGAATCCATAACCAGCATGGGGGATAAGATCACCTCCAAGCAGATTGCTGAGCAGGCTGGCGTGAATACCATACCTGGCTATGACGGCATCCTGGACGATGCTGAACAGGCCGTGGAAAAAGCGGCTGAGATCGGCTATCCGGTTATGCTCAAGGCGACTGCTGGCGGTGGGGGCAAGGGGATGCGGATTGCCCGCAATGACCAGGAATGCCGGGACGGATTTGAGCGGGCAGCGGGTGAGGCCCGGTCCAGCTTTGGCGATGACCGTCTCCTGATTGAGAAATATATTGAGCAGCCTCGTCATATCGAAATTCAGGTGATGGCGGACCAGCACGGTAATATTGTCTATCTCGCTGAGCGGGAATGTTCCCTGCAACGGAGGCATCAAAAGGTTATTGAAGAGGCCCCGTCGCCTTTTCTCACCCCGGAGACCCGTAAAAAAATGGGGGAGCAGGCGGTCATGCTGGCCAGGGCTGTGCAGTATACCTCTGCCGGGACCGTGGAGTGCATTGTTGACCAGGAGCAGAATTTTTATTTTCTGGAGATGAATACCCGCCTTCAGGTGGAGCACCCGATAACCGAAATGGTAACCGGCTATGATCTGGTGGAGTTGATGATCCGGGTCGCAGCAGGCGAGCCTCTGCCCATGTGCCAGGACGATATCCAGCTGAACGGTTGGGCTGTTGAGTGTCGTGTTTATGCGGAAGATCCGGTCCGTGATTTTTTGCCGTCCATCGGCAGGATCACGGTGTACCAGCCGCCCTATGAAGATATGGAGACGGTTCGTGTGGACAGCGGCATTGTCGAGGGCAGTGAAATATCGGTCTATTATGACCCGATGATCTCCAAACTGGTGACCAAGGGTAAGGATAGGGCAGAGGCTATTTCTGCTATGCAGGATGCTTTGGATGAGTACGTTGTTCGGGGCGTTTCCACCAATATTAATTTTCTTTCCGCTCTGGTTGCGCATCCGAGGTTTCAGCAAGGAGATCTTTCCACCGGTTTTATTGATGAGGAATTTGCCCACGGCTTTCGTGACACCGAGACCATCGTCGATGACCCGGATATTCCCATTGTGGTGGCAGGAATTGCTCACCGACTGTACATGGACCGGGCTGCAAAGATTAGCGGTCAGATGGCCGGGCATGAACGCCGAGTGGAAGATTCCTGGGTAGTAGTTGTTGGAGACATGCATAAGCCTGTTTCTGTTAAGCCCTTTCAAGCTGATTGTGGTTACCGAGTTGATTATGAGGGGAAAAATTATAGGATAAAGACCGATTGGCAGTTTACCCAGAAGGTCTTCCACGGTACCATCAATAATCGCCGCTTTTGTTTGCAGATCAGCAGGCAGGGGCTCGGGTATTCGATCCTCTATCGTGGACTGAGAACCTATGCTCTGGTGATGACCCCGAGAGTGGCTGAGCTGTATCGTATTATGCCTGCCAAGGCGGTTGTTGATCTGTCCAAATTTTTGCTTGCGCCCATGCCGGGCCTGCTGGTGAAACTGGCTGTCCACGTCGGGCAGGAGGTGAAAGCTGGGCAGGAACTGGCGGTTATCGAGGCCATGAAGATGGAAAATGTTCTCCGGGCACCAGCAGATGGGAAAGTCGCCAATATTGCTGCAAGCCTGGGCGACTGCCTGACCGTTGATCAGGTAATTTTCGAATTTTCCTGAGTTGGGTATGATGATGCAACAGGCGATGATGCAATCGATACAATCACGCAAAAGGTATTTTGCAGTTCTTGCGGTTTTTTTTCTTTGTTTGAGCGGGATGGTCAGCTCGGCACATGCAGAAACCGCAAACTCTGCAAACTCTGCAAACTTTGCAAAATCCTCAGAAATCGGAGAAAAAGATCCAGCTTTTCAGGCCTGGCTCAAGGCCTTTGCTCCGCACGCGGCCAAACAGGGCATCAGCAGAGATATCTACCAACAGGCCTTTGCGGGGATAACAGCACCGGACAAGGAGGTGCTGCGTAAGGCAGCTTTTCAGCCGGAATTCACCACCGAAATTTGGGATTATCTGGATACAGCAGTGAATGCGGTAACGGTTGCCCAGGGCCGGATTATGGCGAAAAAGCATCGGGCCTGGCTGGACAGAATTTCTGCCCGTTTCGGGGTGGAAGCGCCGGTGCTGTTGGCTATCTGGTCGATTGAAAGCCGCTACGGTGCAGTGCTGGAACGTCCGGGACGTCTCCATTACGTGCCCCAGGCTTTGGCGAGCTTGGCTTATGGGGATAAAAAACGGAGGAAATTTGGCGAGCAGCAGTTGGTCGCTGCCTTGCAGATTGTTCAGGATGGCGATGTGGGCTTTGCCCAACTCTACGGTTCCTGGGCCGGAGCAATGGGGCATACCCAGTTTATCCCCACCAGTTATCAGGCCTATGGGGTGGATATGGATAAGGACGGGCGGCGCGATATCTGGACGTCCGTGCCTGATGCTTTGGCAACAGCGGCCAATCTTCTTCATAAAAACGGTTGGCGGACCGGTAAGACTTGGGGGTATGAGGTGCGTGTGCCCAAGGGCGCTGCCCGCTACCAGGGCAAGACCAAGACCCTTGCCCAGTGGCGGGAGCTTGGGTTTATCCGTCCGGAAGGCCGTTCTTTCCCGGAGCCTGGGACACGGGCTGAGTTAAAAATGCCTGCTGGTGATCGTGGACCGGGCTTTCTTGTTCAGCGTAATTTTTTCATGATCAAACGCTATAATAATTCGGATTTCTATGCCTTGGCCGTGAGCCTGCTCTCTGACCGGCTGGCCGGGAAAGAGGGGATGGTGCAACTCTGGCCCAGACCGGCGGATGCGCTTTTTGCTGAGGAAAAATTCGAGGTGCAGGAGCTCTTGCAGGCCCAGGGCTTTTATGACGGAGCCATTGATGGGGATCTCGGTGCGGGAACCCGCAAGGGGATCAAGGCTTTTCAGCGCAGGGTGGGGATGTCTCCTGATGGCAAGCCGACTCGTGCGGTGTTAGAGGCTCTGCGGAAGATCTTGAAGTAGCGGCGTTCCGTAGCTATTACTCCCACGCCTTTTGGACATTCACCTCCGGCATGGGGTAATGTTTGATATTCAGGGTGAATATTCTGCCGCCGGTTCGTATGGATGTGGCAGCAAGAATTGCGTCATTCACGTCAATGCCGTGACTCGGTTGCCATTTTCGGTAGAGTGCGCCCGCCGCATCAACAATTTCCTGGTCAACAGGCTCGGTCGTGAACTGCGACAGAAATAACTCTGTCGCTTCCTCCTCATCAGGCCGCATAAAAAAAATGACCTCGGCACGCTGTAAGGCACCTGTATACAGCTCATAGGCGTCCTGATCCCGAAGCCTGATAAGAAAATCCCGTGCCTGTTCTTTTCCCCGTAGATGCCAGATCAACACATCCGCATCAATGTATGCTCTCATCGGTGATGTCGCTCCATTGATTTTCTGAAGGCTGATCGGGCTTGGTTCACTGTTTCTTCAGGGGATTCGGAACGATTCCAGCTGCCGCAGGTGGTTTCAAATACGTCGATTTTTTTTTTCAGACCGCTTTGCTCTGAATAGAGCCTGACTGCGCTTTCAATAATCGCCTTTTTCGTGGTCTTTAGTTCCCGTGCTAACAGGCCGATTTGTCGGATGATGGCTTCATCAACTCGTGCTGAAAGTACCTTGTCCATATTATCCCCCTTATTTTTGCTTACGTAGACGTGTCAATGTAAGTATATCGTGAGATGCGATATTCTACAAGGATAATTTTGAGAAAGGATGCTCATTCTCTTGGGTTACCCCTTTTCACCTTCAGGGGAAAATTGTCAGGTAGAGAATTGTTCTCTTGCCGCGTCGTTCGCAAGGTTACCCTGCCCTGAAGGGGCAATATATACCAGCTCGGGGTAACACCCCGAGCACCCAGGGCGTTACCTTGGGCTGAGGAATACAACCCTTTCAGGGTTATGGTTA
>JBATKL010000180.1:0-16264 GCA_049669385.1 Candidatus Electrothrix sp.
AAAAAACGAATATTTGCGACTTCAAAATGTTAGCATTTCGCCCCCGTACCCAATTCACAACACAGGTATTTTTACCCGCATAAATTATTTTTAACCTCAGTTTCATTCTTTATTCATTGTATATTCATGCTCTGTTAATGCTGGCCTTGTTATATTGAAGTTATAAAGTGAACTACTGAGTTGACAGATCCCCCTCCTGGGACCATATAAAAAACTACAGTGAACGACGTGATGTTCTTATTTTTTGGTCTATTTCTCATAGTAGTTTTTTCTGTAATTTTAATCTGTGGACATGAAGACTGACACCGTATAAAATAATTTGGTCATCAGCCAGCTCAACTCTACTGGAGATAATATTATGAATTTTTCTTCAAAACAGACAATGAGAACAGGCCTGCTTGTCACGACCAGTTTGTCAAGCTCCACCCTTATCATGCATTTTGGCCTTATTTCGTCCGCATTTGGACTTATTACAATCATCATTGCAGCACTGGCAGGAGGTTTTTTCAGCGGCTTCCTTGTAAGCCGGGTCGTATGCAACAAAAAATCGCCATGGCAGTTTTCATGGCAGATTCCCCTAGCCGGGGGAATAACGGCATTAGTGCCAATTATTTTCATTGTCTGTGCCTTTAATATGCACGATGAATTTCCCGACAACTCTTTTTGCAACAAAATGCTCGGGCAATATCATGACAAAATCAGCCCGCTCCATGAATAATCCAACGCTCAAAGAGCACTATGCATATTTCATACCAAACTCAAAGGAGGTTTATTTTCATGAAAAATTTTCATCTTCCCATCGAATGCTCAAAGAAGAACAAGCAGCTGCTCACCCTCTTCTCACTCTTCTTATTCCTTTTCCCGTTATCCATCCAAGCTGCACTCGCCCAAGGGCCGTCAGAGGATCAAGAGCATACACTTTATCAAGCAGGATCACTTTATGGAGAACGAAATGAAATCCGGTTTTTTGGAGTCGTGCAGAAGATACCCCAGGAAGGTCAAATCGGGACCTGGGTTGTGGACGGCAGTAACGTCCTTGTCTCGGAAACCACAGCCATAACAGGAGAACCGACCGTTGGCTCTTTTGTAGAGCTGGATGGGAGCTGGCTGGTCCGCAACAACACATTTAAAGCCTACGACCTTAAGGTGTTGAACCAAGTTGATCCCTTATCAACCGGTGAACTTACCGGTACAGTAGAAGATATGCCCACAGTTAACTGGCCCTACGGTATCTGGATAATTGAGAGCAGAAAGGTGAACGTACAGAAAGGGCTTGAACTTAACGAGCAAAAAGGAAAAGCTAAGATAGGAGCAACGGTTGCAAAAAAAGGCCGTTATATTGATGGTGTTTTTACCGCTTCCGAGTTCGAATCAAGGCAGCTGGAAAATAAGAAAGGCATGAACAAAAAAGACCATCCCAGCACGGGATGGTCTATAAATAAAAAGGTGAGTTATAAAGGTTACTCAGTACCTTGATTTATTCGTTGATCAATCAAATGTTGGCGCGATAACATCCGGCATACCTTCTGGATTCATGGGATCCTGCATCGCGGCCATCTGGGCTGTCCTAGTCTTATCTCGCGTCTCCTGGCGTACTCTTGTGCTAACCACCTGACTGATTGCGTCACCTATAGGCCGAATAAAAGGGAGCCTTCTGGCCTGCTCCTCTTTTATCCTATCTCTTGTCTGACGCATTAGATCCTTCATGGCAACACCATTCACATCAATATTAGCCTTGACCTCGTCCATAACGGCCTGAACTCCAGGATCATCAGTCGGGAGCGGGAGGCTGATAGTCTCTGCCTGAGCATATTTTATGCCTGTAAGAGCTGTCAAAGACAGAACTAAGGCAAAATTAACCGATATTTTTTTAAGTTGCAGCATACTCATCTCCTTTTTTTTCGATTATAGTAATTCGCTATTTCTTGTTAACTCATTCGTTTAAAAAAAATTCTGAGCGCCCCCACTCCATTGACAGAAATAACATCAATAATGCACAAAGGTGTTTTTATAAAATGTCTCACCCGAATCATTTTTTTTATTTCTCAAAAATTTCATTCATACGGGAGACCCAACAGGGCCTCCCATACAAACTTTCGCAACAGATTTAACGCAGAAAAGAGCAGATCAAATGCAGCTTTTCCTCGTAATATCTTCCCTACGACCTAGAAAGTAGGAGGAGCGATTGATCCCGGAATACCACCTTGGGGATTCTTCAGTGAACCCATCTGAGTATTCATGATCTTGTTTTTCATCATCGGCTGCATTTTCGCCATAACCTGATCAATCAGGGGCATATTAGCAGACATGTCAGTGATAACATTTGCACGGGTGGCGTTCATCATGTCTTTCACCATAGAGTCACCTCTGACAGCACCGACCACGCTCTGAATTTCCGAATCACCTGTACCAATAGGGATGTTGATTTGAGCCTGTGCATTCCCTACCGCGAACGCAGAAGCAGCCAAGGTAAGCATGAGTGCGACTTTAACCGTTCCTGATTTCATTCCTTGCAACATTTTCTTCCTCCTTGTCTTTTTAATAAAATAGAAAGTTACTCCATAACCTTCTTTGTATAATAAAAGATTATTGATGGGTTGTAAAATTTTTTTTACTAAATTTGCTTTTTATCTTAATTTTTTTTCAATTCTATCGATCAAACAAGAAGATAAAAAAGCATCGCTCTTTGAACAACAATAAAAAACACCCTCTTGACCCTATAAAAACAGGCGCGGCACTCTGCTCGATCGTCTCTGTGATGTTGACATCTCTCATCTCGGCACTCATCAATTACGGAACATATCACTCGTCGATTCGACTCGTGAGTTAATCACGATCCATCTCGAACAAGACTGTACACTGTACAGCCCCTTATTAAGGGTATTACGTAAATTACAAGCCGGAGAACCAAAAAAAGCATCCTCAACCACCGTCCTCCCTCGCCAACCCACTTGATTTGAAATCAAAAAACAAACTGATTCTTTATCACTCTTTTTCCCTTGGAAAAGGAGAAATTATTTTTTGCAGGCAAGGCAATTACAAGTATAATCAAAAGGGCCGGTGAAATACACTGACAAGTGATTGTCAAATTTTTTAAACAATCACCTTGGCATCCATATTTTTGGGCAACACCGTTTCCGGGCCCGCAAAAAATGCCTGCATCTTACAGCTACGGAGAAATCTTTATGAGTTCAGTTCCAGGGAAGGACCAACAAAAAAAGCGCATTAATCAGCTCAAAAGGGCCTTTGCCTATAACCTGTTTTATCGGCAAGGGGTCACCACCAGAACAGCGACCCTGAACGACTATTATCTCGCACTTTCGTATACCCTGCGAGATCGAATGCAGCATCTTTTTGTCAATTCTGTTGAAACCCTGCTGGAAAAAGACCCGAAGATTGTCTGCTACCTGTCAGCAGAATTTCTCACAGGACCCCATTTACTGAACAATTTGGTCAACCTGGGCCTCTACGAAGATTTTGCTCAAGCTGCCAAGGAAAGCGGTCTTGACCTGAAAATGATTATCGACCATGAAGAAGAGCCCGGTCTTGGCAACGGTGGTCTTGGGCGATTGGCGGCCTGCTACCTTGACTCCCTCTCCTCCCTAGAAATACCTGCCATTGGCTACGGCATTCGCTATGAATACGGCATGTTTGACCAAGAAATCGTCAACGGCTGGCAAAAAGAACTCAGCGATCGCTGGCTCCATCCCGGTAACCCCTGGGAAATCAAAAAACCGGTTATGGCCTGCGAGGTCGGCTTTGGCGGCCATTCAGAGATATACCATACAGAAAAAGGTATCCGCCGAATCCGCTGGCGGCCCGGCCGGGTCATCACCGGGGTACCCTATGATGTTCCTGTTCCTGGTTATAAGGTAAATACTGTCAACTACCTGCGCCTTTGGAGTGCGGAATCACATTCTTCCTTTGATTTTGCCGATTTTAACACCGGTGACTATTACGGAGCAGTGGAAGATAAGATCAAGGCAGAGACGGTTACCAAGGTGCTCTACCCCAATGACGAGCAATTTCAAGGAAAAAAGCTCCGTCTGGAACAACAATTTTTTCTCGTTTCCTGCTCATTGCAGGACATGATCCGCCTGCATCTTTTTCGCCACGACAATCTGCTCAACTTTCACGAGTATTTCCAAGGCCAGCTCAATGACACCCATCCGGCAGTTGCCGTTCCTGAACTGATGCGCCTCTTAGTCGATGTACATCTCTACGACTGGGATGTTTCCTGGAAGATTACGAAAAAGACTCTGAGCTATACGAATCATACCTTGCTGCCTGAGGCTATGGAAAAATGGTCATTGGAACTGTTTGGCAGCCTCTTACCTCGTCATCTGGAAATTATCTTCGAACTGAACTGCCATTTTCTCGATGAGGTCCGGATCAGGTATCCCGGCGATGATGCACGATTGCAACGGATGTCGGTGATTGACGAGACCGAACCACGCTCTCTTCGCATGGTCAACCTTGCCTGTATGGGAGCTAAGGCCATCAACGGCGTCGCAGCTATGCATACCGACCTCCTACGAAACCATACCTTAGCGGATTGGAATGACATGTACCCCGGAAAAATCCGCAATGTGACCAACGGAGTAACCCCGCGCCGCTGGATGGCTGTCAGCAATCCCCGTCTCACCCAGTTGATCACCGAGGCCATCGGTGAAAAATGGATCACTGATCTTGATGAGTTACGTAAGCTGGAAAAACTCACTGATGATGCATCCTTTTTAGACGCCTGGCGAGGGGTTAAGGAGGAAAATAAACAAGATTTTTCAGCTCTGATTAAATGTTGTGATAATA
The DNA here is from genome assembly GCA_049669385.1 of Candidatus Electrothrix sp. Lineage (GTDB taxonomy): Bacteria > Desulfobacterota > Desulfobulbia > Desulfobulbales > Desulfobulbaceae > Electrothrix. The sequence continues at coordinate 4,810 of JBATKL010000180.1, forward strand.
TCCACGTTGATTACAGAGCCATGTTTGATGTCCAAGTTAAAAGAATTCACGAGTATAAACGACAGCACCTCAATATCTTACACATCATCACACTCTATGCCCGGATTAAGGCGGATCCCAATCTTGAAATAACTCCTCGTCTTTTTGTCTTTGGCGGCAAGGCAGCTCCTGGTTATTTCATGGCCAAGAGGATCATCAAGCTGATCACCTCTGTGGCCAGGGTGATCAATAAGGACCAAGCTGTGCGCGACCAACTCAAGGTTTTCTTTATTCCGAATTATAACGTAAAGATAGGTCATATTGTCTACCCCATGGCCAATTTGTCCGAGCAGATTTCACAGGCTGGAATGGAGGCATCAGGCACAGGCAATATGAAATTTTCCATGAACGGGGCCTTGACCATCGGCACCCTTGATGGAGCCAATGTAGAAATCCGAAAGGAGGTCGGGGAAGAAAACTTTTTCCTCTTCGGTCTCAATATAGAAGAGGTTATGGAACTGCGGAGAGCTGGCTACACACCGCTGGACTATTATCATCACAATGAATCCTTACGGGCAGTCATCGATCTCATCGGATCGGGAATATTCACCTCCGGTGACCGGGAATTGTTCAAGCCGATTATCGATTCCCTTCTTCATGAGGATCCGTACATGCTTTTTGCCGACTATCAGGAGTACATCGACTGCCAAGATCGAGTCGGTCGCCTCTATGCGGATAAAAAACGCTGGACCAAAATGTCAATCTTGAACACCGCCCGAATGGGTAAATTCTCTTCCGATCGTTCTGTAAAAGAGTATTCCCGAAAAGTATGGGATGTCCACCCCTGCCCAGTTAAACTCAAATGGAATGAATTGCCTGAGGACGGAGTACTTTTTCATCCAGAAGAAACCAAGGAGGAATAAGATTTCTTTTCAGGCGAGGATCGTAAGGTCAGGCCCCAAACCGCCTGCTTCGGGTAAATACAGAGGTTTCCTGTTGTGTCCCTTAGCGATCTCGGCGCAGAATATAGTCAGCAAGTTGCTCCAAAATAGTCAAGCTCTCTCGGTGTTGCCTGTTATCAAAACAGGATAATGCGGCAACCCCCTTTTCTGTTTCCTGACAGGCTCTCTGACGAGAAAAAGCAAAACTGTCTGCTGCGTGCATAAGCTGTCTGGCCCTTGCACAACCAGCACTGTCTCTGGTGGTGCTTTCTATCGACTTGATCAACGCAGCCTTATCCGAGCCCGAGGCATGAGCAAGGGCATGAATCAAGGGGAGCGTCATTTTCCCCTCAATAAAATCATTGCCCACCAATTTGCCGGTCGCCTGCTCATCCCCCAGATAATCCAAGAGATCATCGATAATCTGAAAGGCAATGCCAATTTTCTCCCCATAGCGAGCCAAGGCGTTTTGTTGCTCTGGATTGGCGTTACCATACAAGGCTCCTATCTCACAGGTGGCACTGACCAAACCGGCTGTCTTGCGCAAAACAACAGCAAAATATTGTTCTTCAGTCACACCAGGATTTGCGGCGTAACGTAGCTGTAGGAATTCACCGTCAACCATAGCCTGGGTCGCATTGCACACTATATCCAGCCCTTTCCGACCAGCCAAGATACCAACAAGATGCATACAGCGAGCATGAAGCCAGTCACCGGCAAGAATGGCAACGTCTATACCGTACTTCTTTACGACGGATTCTTTACCGCGCCGATATTCAGCATGATCAATCACGTCATCATGAATCAGGGACCCTGCGTGTAAATACTCAAAAGTCGCTGCGAGTAGGTAAAGATTATCATCATCATCTCTTCCGCAGAGTCTTGAACTGAGAATTGCCAAAACAGGGCGTAGACGCTTCCCACCCTTCAGTAGGGAATATTTAAGCACTTCAAGAAGAAGCGGGTCATTCTCAGCCTGCACCGATTCCAGATCCAGCAGCATGGCCTCCTCAGTTCGTTTCGCGTGCCGTTGTATAAAATCAATCAAAAAAGCTGCGTCTTCAACAGCCGGAACTGTCTCTTTTTCTTTCAAAATAATTACTCTCTTGTTTCTTGAGAAAGGGAAGATTGCTCACCGTTAAAAAAATCTTCAACATCCTGCACAGCTCTGCTGACCGGAGCCTCCGGCAAACTCGCCCGAAAACGCCGACCATAAAACTTACTGAATAAACGGACATCCAGGATTGCCATAACCCCTCGATCATTGGTGCGGCGCATGAGACGTCCTACTCCCTGTCGAAGGGAGAGGATCGCTCTCGGGATCTGAAATTCCATAAACGGATTCCGCCCTGCTGCCTTGATTCTCTCCATTCGGGCCATAATAACAGGGTCAGTGGGGACTTCAAACGGCAATTTATCAATAATGACCAAACTCAAAGACTCTCCAGGGACATCAACGCCTTCCCAGAAGCTTGCAACAGCAAAAAGAACAGAGTCTGTCTCTTCAGCAAAACGATCTAGCAATTGGGAGCGTGAACAGGTTCCCTGGCGTAATAGAAGATAGGGGAGTTTATCTTGCAGGCTATGCCAAGCCAGCTCCAAAGCCCGAAATGAAGTAAACAGCACCAAGGCCCTCCCCTTGGAACAGGTAACAAGCCGCGATATTTCCTGGTGCAATGCATTTCTATATTCCGGAGCAGTTGGCTCAGGAAAATGATCATCAGGAACATAGAGCAGACTGCGCTTCTGATAATCAAAGGGAGAGGGAAAAGCATACGTTTTTGTGTCTTCAGGTATTCCAAGCCGTTGCATAAAATATCCAAAGCCTCCATCACCGCCCTCTGTCCTCAGCGTGGCCGAGGTAAAAAGGCAATGTTCCGCACCGGCAAATAACGTGGACCTCAGCTCATCAGCAACATCAATCGGGGTCGCAGAGAGGGTAAGATTTTTTTCTGTCCGCTCAACCCATTGGATATAGTTAGACTGCTCATCAGCCTGCTTGACCTGCCCAATCTGCTGGGTCTGCTGGGTCTGCTCAAGCTGCTCAGCTCTGGAGATCAACGACGAGGTGATTTGATCGAGGTGCTGGGCAATATCCTGGCTCCGCTGTCCATAATGCCCCCAGGGCTCATTCTGTCCCTTGGCCTCATCAAGCTGCTCACCAAGAGCGCTCAAAGCCGTCACCAGAACATCTCTGGACTTTTGCAACTCAGGATATTCCGCAAAAAGATCTGCAAGCAGGAATCGTCCTTTTTGGACAGGAAACATTGTGGCGAAGTGCTCGTTCAGACCGGAAAGAGCTCTGGTTGCGGATAAAATGCTCGCATACTGCTTGCTTGTTGCACTCTTGCCTCCTTTTTTGATCATACTTTGCTCAATGTCCGTTATCAGATTAATAACTTGATATTTGGAAAACGAGAAACCAAAAAAGTTACCTGCCACATTTTCTAAATGATGTGCTTCATCTATAATAACTGATTGATAGCGGGGAAGGACTTCACCAAAACCGTTTTTCCGAACAGCCAGATCGGAAAAGAGCAGGTGATGATTAACGACCAAGAGCTGACAGGAAGCCGCCAAGCGACGGAGACGATTCAGATAACAATCAACATGATACGGACAGTCGGAACCAAGGCAAAAATAGGGCAGACAGCAAACCTTCTGCCAAAGAAAAGCGTTTCCTGCTCCTCCGGCTAATTCAGCACGGTCCGCAACAGCTGTTCTTTGCAGCCAATCTTCAATTTTAGTGTGGAGTGCCTCACCTGCTTTTTTCCCTGCCTGTACCGAATCCTGACCGGAGTCCTGAAAAATTGCAGGGTGGAGCTGATGACTTTGGGCATCCAACTGGTGCCACCGATAAAGGCAGAGATAATTTTGCCGTCCTTTGACAGACATCGCGGTTAGGCCGGGTGCAATATATTTTTGGATAAAGGGGATTTCTCTTTTGAGGATCTGATCTTGCAAATTGCGGGTGTTTGTGGACACAACAACCCTTCGTCCGCTGAGAACTGCCGGAACAAGATAGGCAAGTGTCTTCCCTAGCCCTGTCTCAGCCTCCACTATCAGACAGTTTGCCTGGGGAATGTCCTGACCAGAGCCTTCCCCCCTCCCCTCTTTCTCTAACAGATCGGCAACCGCCTCTGCCATTTCCAGCTGACCGGAACGAGATTCATAGTCAGGAAGGTGCTCGGCAAGCAGCCCGGTATCTGCAAAAATATTTTTCATATATTCGATAAACTGTTAATGAAGTCATCTCTGATAACGGAAGGAATAGGCAGACTATTTTTTCAGCACAATCTTTACCACGAAGAGCCCGGTGGAGCAATCTGAGATTCCTTCCATAAGCTTCTTCGGTTCTTTTTCAGGGCAAAGCAATATAATTTGCAGTATAAAAAGAAGAGTTTTCTGTTATCGAACAAAAAACATCGACAGGCTTCTTCTTGAATTTTCGTAAAAATTTTTCAAGAGGACTGTCTGTTTCGGATGACGATGAAGAATCACCGATTACTTTCATATAAAAGAAAGGGACGGATACAGAGTTACTTCTCAACAACCTGAACTGTTCTGTCATTCAAAAACAATAACTCACTATTGATCATGTCCGATACTGAGCTGAGCTTACCACCTGTTTCTCTCGACGATAATGAATTTCTTGAAGGCGATGAGGTCATCCTTGCCGTTGATGACTACCAAGCCGTTGTTGTCCTTCTGCAAAATTTTCTCCAGCAGCGCGGCTTGACAACTCTGACAGCAGGTTCGGCACAAGAATTAAGGCACATGTTGAACAACATACCTCTTGCTCTGATCCTTCTTGATATTAACCTTCCTGATGGTGATGGAACAGAACTCATCTCCGAAATCAAGGAGGCTAGCCCGAATACTGCTATCATAATGCTTTCAGCTGCCACAGATCTCCATACCGCCCTGGAATGCCTTCGGCATGGTGCAGATGACTATCTGACCAAACCTGTACAGTTGGCCACCTTCTGGGAAACTGTGCGCAAGGTTCTTGAAAAAAGAAGATTACAGATTAATAACCGACGGTATCAACAGCAGCTTGAGCAGGCGCATTTTCGCATCCAGCTTCTTCATGAATTGGCCATGAAGATGAATACTGCCTATCTCGGCATGACGGCACTGGAAGAAATACTGCAAGCGATCTTGGTCGGCATCACAGCTGAAGAAGGCCTGAAGTTTAATCGCGCCTTCCTGGCTCTCTTTAATGCAACAGGAACAGTCCTTGAGGGAAGACTGGCTGTCGGCCCCGGATGCCGTGAAGATGCTGTTCGCATCTGGCAGGAAATGAACAGCAAGTCTTTGGGATTTCGTGATATCATTGACTCCATCAAAGAGCATGATTTCCAGGAAGATAGTGAGGTCAACAAAATAGTTCGAGCCTTGCAGATCTCCTCGGATAATAAGGAGCACCTGTTGATTCGGGCCGCAATGGAACGAAAAGCCATCAATGTCTGCCACGGTCAGTGCGAATTTCCAGTCCCGCTAGATCTGATGGGCTTGCTTCAGGAAGACAGTTTTGTGGTGATTCCTTTGTATTCTTCAAACCGATCACTCGGGGTAATTATTGCGGATCATTTTGTGACAGGAAAGAAAATTGATTCTCCGCTGATTCATGCCCTGGAAAGCTTTGCCAGCCAAGCAAGCCTTGCCATCGAGCATTGTCGGCTTTATAGCGACATGGAAAAAAAAATCAAACAACTTGAGCTCGTCACCCATGAGCTTGAAGCGAACAAGGATCTGCTCGTTGAATCGGAACGCTACTCTGCACTGGGTCAAGTTGCGGCGCAGCTTGCCCATAATATCCGCAATCCGATCACTTCAATCGGTGGCACTGCCAGACTACTCAGTCGTAAAACAACCGATCCGCAGCAGTTAAGATTTTTCGACATGATGACGATGGAGGTCACACGCATTGAACAAACCTTAGAAGATCTTTTTAATTTTGTCGACACCTCACCGGTACAAAAAGAACGCGTCCTTATCTATCCCCTGATTATCAAAACGTTAATGCTTTTTTACAAGGCTATGGAAAAGCAAAATATCAAGTACCAGGCGATCGTTCCTGAACAGTTAACCTGTGAGCTTGATCCCAACCAGATAAGAAGAGTACTTGTTCATCTTGTACGTAATGCGGTTGAAGCGATGGAAAATGGAGGGAAGGTAGAAATCGAAGTGACAAGCTCTCCAGAATATATCCAAATTGCGGTACGGGACAGCGGAATGGGAATTGCCGCTGCTGATCTGCAAAGGGTTTCAGATCCTTTCTATACAACCAAGGTAGCCGGAACAGGCGTCGGGCTGGCCTTGGTGGAACGTATCGTCAAAGATCATCAGGGAAAGCTCCATATTCGTGGTCAAGACAGTGGCGGCACCGAGGTTATCGTTACCTTGCCAAGTTCTTAAAAAAATGCAGAGGGATGGAGCAAAAAAAAACGAGCCCTAGCAAAAGGGCTCGTTTTTCATTCACGAGAGTACTCTAACGTAGAAATATCTTAGAATGCAACATTCATACGTGCAACATGACCAATATAGGCATCTTCCAAGACTTCGGCAGCACCGTCATTATAGGTCGGGGCCAAGTAACCGAGCTTGTACTCAAAGCTGGTGCTTTCAGAAAGAGCATAACTCAGGACACCAGACACCTCAATTGCGCTGTCAAGCTTACCTGCGGCAACACTGTCATTGTCATAGTCGTAAGAGGCGTACAGCAAATTTCCCTGTGCGCTCAAACGATCACTGATGTCGTGCATAAGAACCAGAGCACCAAACATCAGATCGCCATCTTTATTACCTACATTCACGACAGTGGTGGACTCGTTGCCACCGACCATAACGAAACCAAAGTCACGCCAAGCCATGAATCCGTCCTGAGTCATACCAGCAACAACAACGGGGGTGATTCCAGGCATGCTGAAAGCTGCCTGTACATATCCACCGATTCCGTCATCCTCTGACATTTGGAAATCAGCGGCCTTATAGGCGAGTTCCGCAGTCAGCCCTATATTACCGGCTTTACCAGTAAGATTCACGGTACCATCAAATCCTGAGCGATCATTATAGGGTGTGGCAGGTACAGTAACCTCAACACCATCTACAGTCGCAACAGACGAATCAGTTGCCCATTCTCGTGTATCGCTATTATAACGAAGGAACGCTTTAACGGTCCAATCATCATTAATTTTGAGAATTGGCACGATACCGTATTGCATGAAATCGTTATCATCCCAGTTGTCAAGATCCGTACTATCCTCACTTACCACGCCGAGAAACGGAACCAACGTCAAATTACCGCTCTTATGGATAAGCTGAACTCGTGTAGGACGAATATCCCAAGAGTAAAATGTTGTGAATTCCAACGGCATACGACCAGCTTTCAGCGTCAATGTATCGGACAACGGCACCTTGAAGTACGCATAATCTGTAGATACACCCCACTGAGCATCACCGCTACCGTTCCAGATGACATCATCATTATATCCCGCATCATCGAAATACAGACGAGCATGAACAGAAGCTCCGCCTTTGGCTGTAGCATCGAAATTCAAACCGATACGAGATTCGAAGTAATCACTGTAGCCGTTTGCAGTGTTATCACTCGTGTTACGCATGTAATCGGTCATTCCGACATAGGTCAAACGAGCGTCACCGCTGATGCTAACGCCTGTAGCTTCATCAGGAGTCTCTCCAGGGTTTCCAGCAGATGCTGCTGAAACCATAGAGCCCGCTAACATCAACGCTGCACCGGCAACAAGTACTTTTTTCATATCCATCTCCTTTGACTTTTTGTAATAGGGCCTTGATTTCGTTGCCTTGCAACGTATTCACTATTTTTTTTATTTATAGCAATATCTCTACTATAAATTCAAAATATGATACTTTAAAAAAACAGTCAAGAATATTTTATAACTGTACAAATTTTTTCACGCTTCTTTGTGCTCTTCGCAAAATCAACATAACCAAATTCATACCAATTTAACAGTTTAATATAAAAAAACAAACACAATCCTAATGTTCATATTTCATCACCAGCCACAAAAGCTGAAGAAACAAAGCAATAACAAAAAAACAAACAAAAATTAAACTAGTTAAACCTAAAAAAACACTACCCGCTGCAAACTGAAAAAAAATCTTTATACTGTCAAGAACCCAACCTGCAAGACTCCGACAAGCCTGCCTGTATGAGCCAAAAAGAAGAAAGCAAACGTCATGATTATTTTCTTACCGCGCAAAAAAGGAAATCGGCTTTAATTACCCCAGCACCTGCTGAAGAGCTTCCTGCTCCATTGGCGCATCAAAAACAAAATGAAGTTTATACTCATTCCCACCCTCTTCAGCTGGGTTGATGGACAACACTGTTCCGTAGACATTCAGCTCAGGAGGCTTGCCAGCAACCGGGATAGAGATATGCAACTTACGACCGAACAGTACTCTGATATGCTTTTTCTGAGAAAGATGAAATTTCATAGCAAGACCACCTCGTGAAATATCCGAAAGTCGACCTTTGAAGCGTTGCCCCATAGAATTACCCAAATGATTGTTGATTTGGAATTCAATTTTGCGAGCAAGATGGTAACGCTCAAAGGCCCGACGGTTCAACCCTTTCCGTAAAAGCAACCCCTGAACATCATTAGAGCGATTATAAAACGCCCGCAATTTAGCTTCAAGCCCAGGAAAGACTTCCTGCCAACGGGAAAAACTGGAGCGTTTGAGAATGGAAATCTTACTCTCGGTCTGAGCAACCATGCTGATGGTCCAGACCGAGGCGTCGAAAAAATTTTCCCCGGCAAGGTCACCGCCGGAAAAACTGTTCACATAGATTTTGCGCCCGTTCTTCTGATAAAAGGTTTTGATCGTGCCGTGGTTGACAAAGAACAGCTCATCATTCTTATCGCCCTGATTGACTAAGACCTCATCCGGTTGTAATTCACGGTTCTCTAACTCATGGTAGATAGCACTGAATTCTTCAGCAGTGAGTTCGCGTAAGAGGTTGGACCATATCTCCAAGTAGCCGCGAACCTGGACGCCTTTTTTTTCCTGCTCAATCAGCTCGGCGGCCTGAATGATTTCTGTCAGCGCATTGGGATTAATCTCATTAAAGCGTTCTCTGAGTCGCTCCGCATTATGAAAATCTCTCTTATGCACACATTCGACAATTAAATCAAAGAGCTGAGAGGTAGCTCTGGCCTGATCACCGGACATAGCGATCTGTACGATATTGGTTTCTCGGGCAGCAACCGGATTATTCTTCAGCGGGACATTCAGCTCGTCTGCGGTGGCACGATACGTTTTATACTTTCCGCCGTGGTTAATATACTGGATAGCCTGCTCCGCTGCCTGAACCAGTTTCTCACTTACGACGCCCCCCTCTTTTTTAGAATCAGCATTATCGGCAATAATCTTTTTCAGGGTTGGAATAGCTTTAACAGAGCCGATCTTTCCAAGGGTTTTACAGATGGTCGTCCGTAGCTGATATCCGGCTTTATTTTTGATACATGCTGTTTCATCCAGCAAATCAGCCAAAGGGGCAACAAGGCTGCTGTCCGGAATATCACCGAGCAGGGCCACAACAGGCTCCTTGAGCTGCCTCGGCACAGAGCGCAAGGCTTTAAGAAAAAAATCTTTTTTCTCCTTTGTCTCGATTTTACTGGCAGCACGCAAGACCTCACCCTTGACTCGAAGATCATCATGGCTTAATAAGGCGGTTATATCGGCGAAACAGGCGGGAGACCCCATTTCACCCAGCAATTTAATACTGTTCCTGAGGAGGTACCAGTCTTTTGTCCGATGCAACAAGGCCCCCAGACTGCTTTCTGCTGCCGGGCCTATGTTTTCAAAAAGCTTGAGCAGGGCATCAGGCTTGCCCCGGCTTTGTTGCAGGCCTTGCGGCTCAATAAGAAAATCAGCAGCTGTTTTTCCGAAAAGAACAAGCAGGCGGCCAGCATCCTCTCCTTTATTTCTGTCATAAAGATATTCTATTAACAGCAACTCCATAAGAGGTTTAGTAGCCAAATCATCAATGAGTTGCTTCGCCTGTGCGCAAACATCTGCGCTCACGGCGGTCAAGGCCTTGGGCCCGCTGAAAATCAGAAGGGCTTTGCGGGCTGGCGCATACCGCCCTATTTCGATCTGATAGGCGGAAAAGATAGAAAGGGCCGTAATGATCTGCCAGACAACGTCATCATCATCAGGGGCAATACAGAGAGCCTGGGAGACTGCGGGCAACAGCTTCTCCATCCGTTGCCATTCACGATGGGCGATCAGAAGTTCCAAGCTTTCTGTCAGATGACTGACTGCCTCGCTCCGCACTTGCGGTTTATCTCCGTACAACCAGGATATCAACTGGTCCAGCAGGATATCCGCCTGCCGGTCTTTCTTTTCCACGATCAGCTCTGAGAGCGTATGGGAAAACATCGTGTCAATCCCACCGGGTTTTGGCTGTTGATTCGACGATGTCGAGTTTTGATTTTGGTTCGGGGGAGTCTTCATAGGAGTCATGTTCAGCCGCGCAGCAAAGTTCTTAGCCGGAATGGAGCGTGACACATTCCCCCGGCCCCGTAGTTTCCCATCAATCACACCGAAGCATGGTTACAAACCACGCAACAGCAAAGACAGCTCTCTTTTTTTGTCCGATTATCTCTCGGCAGGCCCTAATAAGGTAAAAGCGATAAGGTTTGTTGATAAATATACCATTATTTTTTTTTCTGTAAAGGCGCAATAACATTATGGTGCAGGAGTAAACTGATGCAGGTATTAATCGGCAGGCCGATCACATTGGAACAGGAGCCGGTGATTGAATGCACCAGAAGGCCCCCTTTCCCTTGAATACCATAGGCCCCTGCTTTATCCATAGGTTCGTTGGTTTGAATATATGCAGAGAGGATTGTGTCGTTGAATGCCGCAAACGTGACCTCGGTGCTCTTGCTCAGATTATCTGTGCAGTCTTCTTGAACACAACGCAGGGACAACCCGGTGATGACCCGATGGGTTTTCCCTTGCAGGCTACGCAGAATCTCCAAAGCGTGGGCCTCATCGTTCGGTTTACCGAGAATGCGCCCCTCGATGGTGACCACAGTATCCGCACCGATGACCCAGGAGGCCGGGCACCGCCGAGCAATGACCTCAGCCTTTTCTTCGGCCATGCGCCGGGCAAAGGCATCAGGTTTTTCGCTGTTTAGGGGTGTTTCATCAATGTCTGCGGCCAAGGCGGTAAATTGCAGGCCGAAATCGGTGAGAAACTGTTGCCGCCGGGGTGAGGCCGAGGCAAGGATCAGGGGTTTGCAGGTGGTGAACATGGAAAACCTTAGGTGTTGGTTTAAGGAAAGCAGGTTGGTCGTTCCTTATAGAATACCGAACGAAAAAAGGCAATGCGTCTTTCGGCCCGTAGGGTGCAGACCTCTGTGTCCGCCCTTGGGTGGTTTATCCGGGCAGACACGCAGGTCGGCCCCTACTGCACGCCCCTTTCACTTACCCTTGCTCAGAATATCATCGAAAAAGGTCTTGTAATCGCACTTCACCCC
>JBATKL010000181.1:0-2693 GCA_049669385.1 Candidatus Electrothrix sp.
CTGACTGTTACGGATTTAGGGGAGGGGATGCTTTGACATAACCAACCATATGATTATCATTGGAAAGTTAGATCGCAACATCATAACTGCCATGATAACTGTATGGAGATATTAATGCTGAACCCATCCCCGAGAGCAAATTGTACAATATGTGTTCCTTTTGACAAAGCAGGGTCTGTATATCAGGCAGAATGCCCACAGGTTTATCGTCGCCAACTTGATGACATCATAAAAAAACTCCCGAACTTTTTCCTCCTGACATCAAAAATGGATATCGGATGAAGGACTGTTATGTCTCAAGAAAGCTCAACATCAAGATACGACGAATACAAATATCAGGGCGAAGCTATACTGTGCATCCATCATTCGTAATGCCTTATCTGACTGCTTTTACTGATGATGCCGAAAAAGCACTATTTCTGACTAAATTTGATGTTCCCGCATGGGGAATTGCTCGTACTTTTGGTAAAAACGGCCTGTACTGGTATCGTATGGCCAGCAGTCTCGGACGGTTCAGTCTTGTCGGAACAACCGTTAGAGATCCCAGGAAATTGCCTTTGCATATAGCCGCCGACGAAAAACACACGAAAATTCGAGGGGAAAAGTGTTATATCCCGACAACTGTCGGCAGCGGATGCATTCTCGGCGCAGCAGTAGCCGAAAGTGCAGGTAACGTCGGTTTACTCCGTGGGTATGATGTTTTTAGACGGGAAGCGCTGGATGTAGATCCTGCTTATTCGCCTGACACTGTCAATATCGACGGTTGGGCCGCCACGCGAAATGCGGTTCCGTCATCTTTTCCCGACAATATGTATTCTATGCTGTTTTCTTCATATTTACATAAAGATGCGAGACGGTTCCAAGAAAAAACATAGAGACGTGTTTCTGAACGCTGCATCGGCACTTTGGGAATGTTTCCAGGCTCCTACCCGACGTTCATTCTCACAAAAAGTGAGAAGACTCGCAGAGGTCGGGGAACGGGCTTCATACCCAGAGTCAATCCTGAAGCCAATTAACAAATTAAGAAACAATATTTCCGAATATTCGGAGTCATATAATTATCATGGCTGTCATAGAACCAGCAATATGGTCGACAGGCTGATGCAAGGAATGAATCGGCACCTTTACAACACAAGGTATTTTCACGGCTCTCGCGAGACGGCTGAACGTAATATCCGGGGATGGGCACTTATCAAAAATTTTGCGCCGCAAAACCCGACAGCGGTAAAAAAGCATGCAGGTTTACAAAGTTCGGCTGAGCAACTGAACGGAAAACGGTATCATGATTGTTGGTTACAAAACCTTTTAATTTCCGCTTCACTTGGGGGATTTCGTGGGGCTCCCCTAAATCTGTAACAGTCAGGAAAAATTTAAAAACGTTCGCAAGAGGAGAGTTATGGAAAATTTAGCAGAAAAGTTGTTACAGGTTGTTGATCGCTCTGATATAAATGCAGTTGAGACTCTGCTCAAACAGGGTGCTGATCCGAATATCAGGGATAAACGCAGTGGACTGACAGCCCTGCTTATGGCCTCTGGGTATGGTAATGTCGAGATTGTTCGACAGTTGTTAGATGCCGGAGCGGATGTGTTTGTCATTGACAGTCGCGGAGGAGCTTCGCCGTTGCATAAGGCGGTTCAAGGCGGCAACATAGAAATTGTGAAAATGCTGCTTGATGCAGGTACATTTGTGGATTGGCCCTCCTGTACCACCGGTCATACCCCGCTGATGGATGCACTTTGGTTCAAGCGGCCAGATATAGTCCAGATCCTGTTGGATCACGGTGCGGGGTTGAAATTAGGAACCCACTACGGATTCAGCATGCAGGAACATTTTGAATACGAACTGAATGTAAATGTAGAGGGGAAGGACTTACTGCTTCAAGCAGAAGTTATGTTGAAAAATCGTGAGCAGTCGGATCAAGACAAAATTGAAGCTCAAAAATTAATGAAAGCTGTTACTGAAGATGATCTTGATAGGGTAAAAGAGCTGATTGCCGCTGGAGCGGACGTGGATGCCCGTTATCCTGTTGTCAACGGCTTTAATGATGCTCATACTCCGTTACTGGTCGCCTGCCGGGACGGACATACTTCTGCAGTTGTCGAACTGCTCAAAGCCGGGGCTGATGTAAATGCGGTCGAACCGACCTTCGGGGCGGTGCCTTTACATAAAGCCGTGTATAACGGTCATGTCGAAATTACCAGGATGCTGGTTGAACAGGAAGGTATTGACCTTGATTTTCAAGGCTGTACAAACGGATATACCGCACTTCATGATTCTCTATGGCACGGTTATGATAAGTGCGCCACAATTTTACTCCAAGCCGGAGCACGGCTTGACCTGAAGGGTCATGACGGTAAACTTCCTGTTGATATCGCCCTTGATACCTTTGGTCAGGAGCATGATATGGTGAAACAAATTCGCTCTAAAATGGAAGACAGGCACTAAATTTGAACTGGTTCCGCCTTCCTGATTGACTTAAAAAATAAGGAGGAACAATGTTTTATTACGGAAGAATGCGATGGGATCTTAAAGGAATGTCATTTAATGACTTGTGGATTCTTGAAAACAAAGAAGCGGAAACCGGCATACAGACCCTTGAAAACGGTATGGTCCAGCATCTGTATAAAGTTGCTGCAGAACAATATGTCATCGTTATCGGTGATCTTCCTTCAGCGATTGAGTTGGATCGCAT
>JBATKL010000182.1:0-6096 GCA_049669385.1 Candidatus Electrothrix sp.
GCTGCTTGAAATTAAAACACTCTACCAGCAGTTTCTGCTGAAAACCGATTTTGGCCTTCTGGAGCTTTTCTTCAGAAGGAGGATTGTTCCGGGCCTGCTCGGCAAACCCTAAAACCGCCGTATCCGTAGCAACACCGCTGTCCGAGATGGGTGAACTGAGTACCAGCCCTTCAAAGGTCTTGCAGCGGCTCAGGGCCACGTACACCTGACCATGAGCAAAGGCTGCCTGGGCATCAATAATAGCCTTTTCAAAGGTCAGGCCCTGACTCTTGTGGATGGTGATGGCCCAGGCCGTTTTCAGGGGGTATTGCTCAAACTTGCCGATAACTTCTTCTTCAATCTCGTTATTTTCTTGATTCAGGGTATATTTGATATTTTCCCAAACAATGGGTTTCACCGCAATCTCTTGCTCATCATCAGGGCAGAGCACGGTGATTTCCGTCCCCATTATTTTGCTTACCCGACCGATCTTGCCGTTATAATATCGTTTCTCCGCAGCCGGATCATTGCGGACAAACATCACCTGCGCCCCTTTTTTCAGGCGCAGGTCTGCCGGAGCCGGATAGGTGTGTTCCGGGAAATCCCCAGAAATTTCAGCAGTAAAACGGAACTCCTTTGTGTCCAGTTCGTTCAGTTGCTTGCTGTTGATGGTGTCGGCATTACGATTATGGGTGGTCAGGGTGATGTACCCGTCATCCTCCTTCGGGCTGAATTCAGGAAGATACCGTTGGTTCAACGCATGGATGGAGCTCTGATCAAGCCGGTTGTTACGAACCCGGTTCAGGAGGTTGATAAAGCTATCATCGGACTGACGATAAATATGTTGCAGCTCAATGGTGACCAGCTCGGTTCGGCTGAGGACCTTGCTGCTGAAAAAATAGATGGAAGCGTAATGATTCCCTAGCAGCTGCCATTCATTGCGCTTTGCCACCGGGGACAGCTGATGGAGATCGCCAATCATCAGCACCTGCACACCACCAAAGGGCAAGTTGTTGCGGCGATGATGACGCAAGGCCTCATCCACGGCATCCAAGAGATCGGCCCGAACCATGCTTATTTCATCAATCACCAGCAGATCAAGGCTCTTGATGATTTTCTTCTTCTCCTTACTGAAGCGGAATTGGTGCTGCTGGGTACGCTCGTATGCCTCGCTACCCGGCACAAAGGGACCAAAGGGTAGTTGAAAAAAAGAATGGAGGGTCACTCCGCCAGCATTGATCGCCGCAACGCCGGTGGGTGCTGTGATAATCATCCGCTTGGCCGAGTCCCTTTCCAGGTTATGGAGAAAGGTGGTTTTGCCGGTTCCGGCCTTACCAGTCAAAAAAATATTGTAATCGGTAGAGCGAACAAAGTCGTTTGCCAGCTGCAATTCGTTATTCATTGAAGGCATGTATCAAAACGGCATTAAAGGGCATTGACTGTCTGAGCCAAAAAATATGTTTAAAAAACATTTTAGTCCGCAGAAAACGGTTTGTTTTCTTGTCAATACAGAGTAGGTTGTCGCTCATTATTCACTCATTATTTACTAGTCTCTCCTGTTACGGCGCATACATTCGATACATTCGATACATTCGCCATTCTTCGCCCCATAGCGGTTCGGGGGTTCGTCCGACAGTCCGGGGAGACTTCCTGATACCGTATTTATTTAACAGAGAATAGAGATTATGACCACATTTACAGACCTCGGCCTGAATGATGAACTCCTTCAGGCTCTTGACGCCCTGGGATTTACAGAACCAACCCCGGTGCAGGTCAAGGTTATTCCGCTGATGCTGGAGCAGGAAATCGATATCGTCAGCCTAGCCCAGACCGGAACCGGAAAGACCGCAGCCTTTGGTTTGCCGTTGATCCATCTGATCGACTCAAAGGATAAACGAACCCAAGGCCTGATCCTCTGCCCGACTCGGGAACTCTGCATGCAGGTGTCGAGAGATCTTGAGAGCTTTTCTCGTTTCACTCCAGGAATCAAAGTATTGGCGATCTATGGCGGAGCGAGCATTGACCAGCAGATGCGCGAACTCCGTAAAGGTGTGCAGATTATTGTTGCCACACCGGGACGCCTGCGCGACCTGATTCGACGGGGCAAGGTTGACATCTCCGGTGTCCGCTATGCCGTCTTTGACGAGGCTGATGAAATGCTGCAAATGGGTTTCCAGGATGAACTCAACGCTATCCTGGCCGAAACCCCGAAAGAAAAAAATACCCTGCTGTTCTCCGCCACCATGTCCAGGGAGGTTGCCAATATTGCGAGCAGGTATATGACCAATCCCGTGGAAATAACCATGGGGAAAAAGAATGCCGGTGCTGATAATGTAACCCACGAGTATTACCTGATCAACGGCAGGGATCGCTATCACGCCTTAAAACGGATTGTAGATAATAACCCGGACAACTTCTCTATTATTTTCTGCCGCACCAGAAGAGATACCCAGGAAGTGGCGGACAAGCTGATTCAGGACGGCTACCGGGCCGATTCCCTGCACGGAGAATTGAGCCAGGCGCAGCGGGATTTGGTTATGGATAAATTCCGTAAAAAACACCTGCAATTACTGGTGGCCACTGATGTCGCAGCCCGTGGCCTGGATGTCAACGACCTGACCCATGTTATCAACTACAGCCTGCCTGATGACATTGCCGGTTATACGCATCGTAGTGGTCGTACCGGGCGAGCCGGAAGTAGCGGGACCTCCATTGCTCTGGTTGACATGCGGGAACGCCATCGGATCAAACATATTGAGCAGAAGATCAATAAACAGTTCAAAAAGGCCCAGATCCCTTCCGGTAAAGAGATCTGCACCAAGCAGCTGCGCAGCCTGATGGATGTTATCAGCAATACTGAGGTGGATCATGAGCAAATTGATCCCCTGTACGCGGATATTGAGCAGCAACTTGCACACTTGGACCGAGAGCAGCTGATCAAAAAATTCATTTCCTTGGAATTTAATCGATTTCTGCAATATTATAAAAATGCTCCTGATCTCAACCAACAGGTCAGCGGCAAGGATCGGCCAAGCACCTTCCAGAAGAATGCAAGAAGCTCGCAAACAAGTAATGCCTTTACCCGCGTTCACCTCAATGTCGGACGGCGCAACGGTATTTTACCAGAAAACCTGATCAGCACGATCAATGCCGCTCCAGGCGGTGGACGTATTAAGGTGGGCAAGATAGAAATCATGCGCAACACAGCAACCATTGAGGGAGACAGTCGTTTTATCTCCCAGATACTGGGTGCCTTTCAACACTTTAAGGTCGACGGCAAAACCGTAACCGCAAAGGTCGTCCAAGCACCTCCCGGTGCCAGTGCTGGCGGACGACGATACGGTAATGCAGGCAGCTCACGCAAACCTTGGAAAGGCAGAAGCCCAAGAAAATAAGCCTGCTCCCCTTCCTTGTTCTTTTTTCTTTCCAGTAGGTTGAGAAATGAACGCTGAACATGCACAAACCATATCACATGCCGCCTTTCACGGTTACGAGCTC
Source organism: Candidatus Electrothrix sp. (assembly GCA_049669385.1). Lineage (GTDB taxonomy): Bacteria > Desulfobacterota > Desulfobulbia > Desulfobulbales > Desulfobulbaceae > Electrothrix. The sequence goes on from JBATKL010000182.1 coordinate 3,478, forward strand.
TTTTGGTGGGGCGGCATATGCATACTTCTTCTTTTTATAATCATCCTTCTGCTGCGGAATAGGAGAAAGAAAAAGGACGTGCTCCAGCTCCGATCATTCAATGCGGAGCTGAGCAAGGACCTACAGCAACAGGCCACAACACTGGCCACAACACTGGCCGTAGCTCTAGCCGAGACCAAAAAGACAAAAGCCCTCTTGCACCAGCTTACAGAGGAACTCAGCGCAACTCAACAAACGGAAAAAGAGCGGACAACAGAGCTACAACAAGCCACCGAGCGCTTACGAACAGCGCGAAAGTTTGAGACCATAGGCCTCATAACCGGAGAGATTGCCCATGATCTCAACAATATTCTGTCCGGTGTTCTCCATTATCCTGAGCAAGTTTTACACAACCTGCCCGAGGACAGCCCGTTACGTTCCCCCCTTTTATCCCTTCGCCATTCTGGTCAACAGGCGGTTGCCTTGGTCGCAGACCTGCTCAGTGCTGCCAAAGCCGGATCTGCTGTCAAAGAAATCACTGACCTCAACAAACTGGTTCAGAAAACACTGGAAGGCAAGGAAAACCAAGATTTCCTCGCAGAACGACCGGGAATCAGCCTTCGGGTTCGCCTTTGTCCTGATCCGATTCCTGTCAGTTGCTCTCCCCCTCATATCCGCCAATGCCTGCATAACCTGCTGCTCAACGGCTGCGATACGGTGTACACCACGGGTCACGTCGGCACAATCACAGTTTCCCTAGAGAACCGATATGTTAGCGTACCCTCTACTGTTTCCCAAGACAGTCCGCCAGGAGAGTATGCTGTTCTCTCTGTAGCGGACACAGGCCCCAGCATGTCTCCTCTCGACCGTACACGTATCTTTGAGCCCTTTTACAGCAAGAAAGTTCTCAAACGAAATGGAAGCGGTCTTACTCTGGCGATGCTCCGCAATATTATGGAAGAGCATAATGGCTGGGTTGACCTCCCCACCGAATCCCAAGGCAACCGCTTTGATCTCTATTTCCCAATCAAACCTGTGCAGATCTACTCTCCCGGAGAGAGCAACAAAAAAGAACTGTCAGGGCAAGGGCAACGAATTCTGATTATTGATAAGAAGCAACAAGAGAGGACCAGCGAATTTCTGACCGAAATCGGTTACAGGGTCATATCCGTACCTGATAGCACCGGGGCTATTTCCTACCTCAATAAAAATACGGTGGATCTGGTCATCCTGGATCTGATGGAGGATGAGTTTATAGAGGGAGCAGCAATCTATGAACAAATCCTTTTCCTTCACCCCTCACAAAAGACCTTACTGATCGGCACAAGTCCAGACTGTAAGCCTGTCAAGGCGGTCCAGGCTATCCAGGCTGTCCAGCAACGTGGGGCGGCGACACTCCTCCAGGCTCCGTTCACTCAAGAACAGCTGCAACAGGCGGTAGGAGAAGGGCTTTTATAACGGAGCACAAAATCATGGAGGGAGCTTGACCTACTGCACGTCAAAGCTCTGCATATGGATTTGTTTACCGTTGAGAAAAAGCCGGACCGTCCAAGTCCCGTAGAATTCCTTTTTAAAATCTTCACCAGTCAGCAAACGCGTCACCGGCCCGTTCTTCCAGAGATTGAGCCAGGAACATGCCTTCCAAGTCGCTGTACGCTCGGCAAGCTCAAAAGAATAATTGCTTTGGTGCTCCAATTCGCCCCAAGGAGTCAGCCAATCTGTTGTCAGAGTGAATTTTCCCGGTTGCAGTTGTTGAAACGTAACCAGCAGGTATATTTTTTCATACGGGGTAAAAAGAGTGGCTGCCTCGGCAAAGGTTTTATCCGTATATAAGCCGCTGTGGACAGAATAAAAAGGAGAGGACGAGGCGAGTGCCGGTCCTGCGATGAAAAAATAAATAAGGGTGAGCCAAAGCAACCCACCCGTTTTCCAATGCATGACTGAAGAATAGGGCTAGATACGTTTAAAGGTGATCTTGTGCCACTTTGCATACGCGCCGTGATCGTCGCAGTTCCAGTCTTCTTCACCGTAAAATTTTATGACATCGCCGGTGGAGATGTTATGGGTTCCTGCGCTAATATTTTGCTTCCGATCAGGGCACTGGCTCTGCCAATCGTTGGGGTGGCAATCATTCTCACAACCGGGGGCCAGGGGATAACGTCCTGAAGCGGCACCAGCGTCGTTAATATACAGGGCATAAGAGGAATTACCGTCAAATTCGATCTGGGCCGTAAGGGTGATGCTATAGGTACCTGATGCGCCTGGAAAGACGGCCTGACAGGATCCGCTACCGGTATTCGCGGTCAATCCCAGAGCACCGTCACGATTTGACCAGTTGCTGGAGCAGCTGAAATCAGAAAAAGCGGACAGCTCCACAGTGGTTGATGTTGCTGCTGTTGTCGTTGCAGAAGAAGAGGAGGTAGCGGCGGCGGCAGAAGGCTCATTTGTTGCGACGACTTCTGTCCCCCCGTCGCTGGAGTCTTCATCGTCGTCGTCCAAAAGATCACAGCCTGAAAAGAGGAGCAGCAAAAAAAACAGGGGAAGAGCAAGATATTTCATGTCAGTTATTCCGTCGGTAATTGTTTACATGTTTCAGAAAAATAAAACTGCCTGACTACTGATCTATGACGTGAAGGTAAT
>JBATKL010000183.1:0-13646 GCA_049669385.1 Candidatus Electrothrix sp.
ATACTGTCAAGATTACCTTTGCAGCAATCGTGCCATATCCTTAGCAAAATAAGTCAAAATAATATCCGCACCAGCCCGGCGGATAGAGAGCAGGGTTTCAGCCATGACCCGTTCCTCGTCAATCCAGCCATTCGCTGCTGCCGCCTTGATCATGGCATACTCACCGCTGACATGATAGGCCGCAATGGGCAGGTCGAACTCATCACGCAGGCGACTGATAATATCCAGATAAGCCACCGCTGGCTTGACCATCAGGATGTCTGCACCTTCATCTACATCCAGGGTAGCTTCCCGCAGGGCCTCGCGGGTGTTGGCCGGGTCCATTTGATAGCTGCGTCGATCGCCGAACTGGGGCGCACAATCAGCAGCATCCCGGAATGGGCCGTAAAAGGCCGAAGCATACTTCACCGCATAGGACATGATGGGCACGTTATGAAAATCGTTTTCATCCAAGCTATTGCGGATCTCGCTCACCCGTCCGTCCATCATATCCGAGGGCGCAACCATGTCCGCGCCAGCCTTGGCATGGGACAGGGCGGTGCGGGCCAGCAGCTCCAGGGTGGTGTCGTTATCCACCTCATTTCCTTTCAGGCAGCCGCAATGGCCGTGATCCGTGTACTCGCAAAGGCAGACATCGGTAATCACAGTCATATCTGGAGCTGTGTTCTTCAGCTCCTTAATCGCCTGCTGGACAATACCGTTCTGGGCATGGGCACCGGAGCCCATCGCGTCTTTTTTCTCGGGCAGGCCGAACAGGATCACTGAGCGCACACCCACTTCCAGGCAGGATTGCGCTTCTTTTTTGAGCTGGTCCACGGAAATGCGGAAAACGCCGGGCATGGAAGAAACCTCTTCTCGCTTGCCCTTGCCCGGCATGACAAAGAGCGGATAAACCAGCTGTTCCGGTGCAAGATGAGTTTCACGAATCATAGCGCGAAAGTTTTCATTCTGTCGCATACGGCGGGGACGATATTCAGGAAAGACCATGTCTCTTCTCCTCTATTTTTCTGGTAGGATTTTTTGATGTAACACCCATCCCTCCCTTCTGGGGAGGGACAACAAAGCATGAAAGTTGGGTTGGATGACTCCAGAGAGTCACCGGTACTTTCATATAAAAAATGGCAAAGAGGGGTATATGTTTGAATCTAAGTGGTAAAGAATACCGCCCCTCAAGGGGCTATACCTTAATCCCCAATGCCTTGACCTTTTTATGCAAGTGGCTCCGCTCCATCCCGATAGTTTCAGCGGTTCTGGAAACATTGCCCTCATTTTCTTCAAGTTTTTTCTTGAGATAATCGTGTTCAAACTGCTTGCGTGCATCTTTGAAAGCGAGATGACTGTACCCCGCTTCAAAACTGCCAGACAGCGGCTGAAAAGCAGTCGGGTTGAGGAACAGAATCACATCCTTGGCCGTAATAAGTTCTCCCGGAATCATGATCATCAGCCGTTCCACCATATTGCGGAGCTCTCGGATATTGCCGGGCCAGGGATGCTGGATGAGCATGCTCAGGGCATCACCGGCAAAGCGTTTTGCGCCAAGCCCCTTGGCCCGAAATTGTTCCAGAAAGCTCGCCACCAAGGCCGGGATATCTTCCCGACGCTCCTTGAGATCAGGCAGCTGAATAGGCACCACGTTGAGCCGATAAAAAAGATCTGCGCGAAAATTGCCCTCTTCAATCTCCTGCTCCAAATTTTTATTGGTGGCTGCCAGGATCCGCACATCTACCTCTATGGTTTTAGCTCCGCCAACTCGTTCAAACTTCCTCTCCTGGAGGATGCGCAAGACCTTTGCCTGACTCTTCAGGCTCATATCTCCAATTTCATCGAGAAAAAGGGTTGAGCCGTCAGCCTGGTCGAATTTACCTTTCTTGGCTTTGTCCGCCCCAGTAAAGGCCCCTTGTTCATAGCCGAAGAGTTCTGATTCGATCAGTTCTTCCGGGATGGCCGCACAATTGACCTCAATCATAGGGCTTTTTGCTCGGTCTGATTGGCTGTGGATTGCCTGAGCAACCAACTCCTTGCCTGTGCCGTGTCCGCCAAGGATGAGTACTGAGGCATCTGTGGGCGCAACCCGTTCTATTTGTAGGCAGAGGTGATTGACAACCGCTGAATCACCGATGATGGCTGATGCTGATCCAGAAGGCTTGGTCTCCCGCAGGAGTTTATTCTCCCGTTCAAGTCGAGCCACGCGCAGGCCTTGGTTAATGGCAAGGATTACCTTGTCATAGGAGAGCGGTTTTTCGATAAAATCAAAGGCACCAATCCGGGTTGCTTGGACAGCCGTCTCGATAGTGCCGTGCCCGGAGATCATAATAACCGGAACTTCGTTGCCGTCCTGTTTGATTTTTTCCAGGGCGGCTATGCCGTCCATGCCTGGCAGCCAGATATCCAGCAGCACTAGATGAATATCCAGCTCTGCCAGCATGGCAAGCCCTTCTTCCGCAGAGGCGGCGCTCAGGGGATGAAAGCCCTCGTCGGTGAGAATGCCGGACAGGACTTCCCGGATAGGAGCTTCGTCGTCGATTATCAGAATAGTTGATGACATGGGTGTTGTTTACTTTTGCAATTCAGGCGGTTGAGTAACTGCTTATTGTGTTTGCAGGATGGAAGGGCAGCTCAATAGTAAAAACCGTACCGGAGGGGACATTATCATGGACTTTAATCACGCCGTTATGCTCGGTGATAATGGTGTTGGCAATGGCAAGCCCCAGCCCGGTTCCAGATTTTCGGGTTGAAAAATAGGGCTCAAACAGGCGTTGTCTGACTTGGTCGGATATGCCCGGACCGTCATCACGGACAATGATCCGCACGCTGTCTTCGTCTCTGTACAGACCTATTTCGGTGGAGACCGAACCGCCGTGGGCAAGAACACTCACCGCGTTATCCAGTAGATTAATCAGTACTCGTTTAATCTGTATCGGATCAAAGGCAAATAAAGGAACTTCATCATATTTCAAGGGGAAGCTGATATGTTTATGGCCTTCACGATACAGTACCAAGGTGTCAGCGGCAATAGCGATAATATCAGCCTGCTGTTTTTTGACGCGCGGCATGCGGGCAAAATCAGAGAATTCTGTGACCAATCGTTTGATCTCATCCACCTGACTGATGATGGTGCCGGTGCATTGCTCGAAGATCTCACGGTCATTTTCTATGGTTGTTAGATAGCGTTTACGGAGCCGCTGCGCCGAAAGCTGGATAGGGGTCAAGGGATTCTTGATTTCATGGGCGATCCTGCGGGCGACCTCCTGCCAGGCTGCCAACCGCTGGGCCTTTTCCAGCTTGGTCAAATTATCAAAAACAATAACATAGCCGATAGAGCGCCCTTGCTCATCGATTAATCGGGTTATGTTCACCAGCAAGGAATAGGTTTCGCCCTTGCGCACGGTGAGGTTGAGATGCCGTTCAATAGAGCGTTTTCCTGAGTCCAGTAGGTCGTTGAAAAAGCTCTCTACTACGGCTATATGCGAGCGGGGCAGGGCTTTGTGAAAATCTTTATGGAGAAAGTTTGCCGTATCGATCTTGAGCAGTTTTTCTGCAAAAGGATTGATTGTGGTGACTTCATTATTTTCATTAATCGCAATAACACCTGCCGCAACATTTTTCAGGATGGTCTCCAGGTATCGCCTGCGTTGCTCTGAGATCAGGTTGGATTTCTGGAGGGCCTGATGGGTCTCTGCCAGCTCCCTGTTGCTTTTCAAGAGATCGGATGTCATCGAGTTGAAGGAGTCAACGAGCAGCCCCATTTCATCGTCCGATTCTTTTTCAATGGTAAAGTCAAGATCACCGCCTGCAACCCGCTGGGTTCCCTCTGCCAGCTTATTAATGGAAGCGGTCATGGAACGGGCAATAAAAAAACCAAACCAGATAGCACCGAAAAGGATGAGCAAGGTGATGATCAACAGCATAATGATCATGCTCAGCTTAATCGGGGCCTTGAGCATAACAAGCTGCTTGTAATCGGTAATTCCCTTGGAAACCGATTGCATCAGGGCAAGCTTCTCTGCCGGGATCAGCAGGGTTGTGATGAGAAAGGTTTTATTTGGCTCATTTACTTGGACCTGCACGATGGCCTGGATTAATTCACCTGCCGGAACTTGGCGAGTAATAATCTCCGGCTCCTGGCTGTCAGCCGCCTTACGAAGGGCTTCACTTGGAATATCGGGAAGGGAAATCATTGCCAAACGCGCACCTTTGGCAGAGACGACCAGATCTAACTGAGGATTTATCAAGGATAATGCGTCCGGCGCACCAAGCGGAACAATGGAAAGCGTTTTATCAAAAAGTTGCTGCAAGTTGACGTTGTCGTGCATGCTCACGTCGCCCTTTTCCAGGAGTCGTCCTATATGGCTCCCCATATTTGCAGCCCGGTTTTCTGTCTCATGAAACATGTTGCGGGCAAGGGTCAAGGACGACTGGAGGGACTCCTCTACATTGGAGTTGAACCAGTATTCCATCGCAGTGGAAACAGAGCCCAGGGAAACCAGAAATAAGATAACCGTGGGGATCATGGATAAGGAGACAAAGGCAATGACAAGCCGTACCCGTAGGCGTGATCCGAGAATTTTGTTTCTTCGTTCAAAAATCAGCTCAACCAGATTGCGTAAAATCAGGTAGAGCATGAGCAGGAGCAGGAGGCCGTTAATATTGATAAGGGCGAAAATCAGGACTGTGCTGGAGAGGGGCAGGTTGAGTTCGCCGCTGAGCAGAGTACGCTGCGTATAGGCAAGAAGAGGGATCAGTAGCATGCATGAAACAATAACATAGCGAGTCAGTCGTTGTTTCTGTTTACGCTGTTCAGGTGTAAGCATCGGGGATGATTTATAAGCGTATTTACAAGCGTCTATAACTTTTTATAACGCTGGTTGTCAGTGAGGCGGGGGGGCCAAGTAGAGAACCTGTGGATTAATAGCTGAACTCGACAATACGCCAGTCTGTTTCAAAATTCCACAGTGACGTAAAGGGAATAATTGAGTGAATGCCAAGGGGAAAGGTGTTTTCAACCAGAGTGGCCTTGATTTCCAGGGAATACGGAGAACCGACCTGTAATTCGTTGAGCGGGTGGAGCTGAAGCTTGTTGAGATCTGCCATCATCTGTTTGGCATCCTCCAGAGATCTGGTTACTTCAGGTCGTTCTTTCTCTGCAAAGGCAACTTGGTATTCCTCTTTTAAAGGGTCATAGCTCAACGTGTGGTTGATCTTATGCTCAACAAGTTCCGTATCAAACCAATTTTTACGTATCTTGTTAAGACGAATATCAAAGCGAAAGGTGAGCGGGATACCATTGCGCACGCCCTCAAGCATTTCGTCGGTAAAACAATGCATCACTGTTGCAAAAAGGAGTAAATGGCTCTTTGTGGTGCTGATCACTATTTCATCGATGCTTGGTTCCTGGTCCGTCTCTGCCTGAGATGCAGAGAAGACCGGGAGAGAAAAAAATAGGCCGAAAAGGCATAAGAGACAGAGCGCAGCTTGAAACATTTTTTTGCGCACCGCATAAGTATAATAAGTATATACGGCGTGGAGATTATAAACCATAAAAGGGGTACCTAATGGATGTATCTGTTTGGGAACGCTGGGAATGTAATGTGTTGTTCAGTAAATTGGAGACCGGCAGGAGCGAAAATAAATGGTTAAGGAACGGTTCCCTCCATAAATCTTTTCATGGAATCCAATGCAACAGCTAAATTTACTCTATTGCTCTTCCGTTGTCTATGCATTGCGGCCTTTTTTCAGAACCATCTCTGCCCTTTTTTTATTGACAGTAGAGAGGAAAATAATTATCAATTGTGCATATACACACATTGCTGTCTGTCTTGCGGGTAACTGTATTGAAAATGTATTGCAAGGAAATACAGAATGCTTGGTCTCGACAGTAGCTGTAACTTATCGTAAGATCTGTAAAATTCAATTGGAGATATCTACAAATGAGTTCATCACTTTTTCTCGCAGTTCCTTCAAATACCCCTGGCGGCCTTGATGCAGAGATTTCTGAACATTTTGGCCATTGTGAGCTTTTCACAGTAATAAATATTCAAGAGGGGAAAGTCGCCTCTGTCGACACGGTTGCAAATGTGGAACACGGTGCAGGAGGTTGCATGGAGCCTGTTCAATTATTAAAAGATCAGGGGGTGCAGGCGATTGTTGTCGGCGGCATGGGAGCTCGTCCTATGCAGGCTTTTGCCGAAGTGGACATTGACGTGTATTTTGCGGAAAAGAACAGTCTGAAAAAGGTTCAGGAGGCGGTAGATGGTCTGGTTAGGGGAGATTTCCCTGTCATGCGGGCTGAGCAGACATGCAAAGGGGCTGGTACCTGCCATCATTGATATTCTGTTGTTGATATTCCCGTTGATATCTCATTGACATTCATTTCTGGAGTATCAATTGGATAACAGGCGAAGATATTATCTGGATTGTCGATGTCCCGGTTACAGGTTGCAAAGAAGAGGAAAATACGATATTCTTTCCGCTCTTTGTAACCTGTACTTTTTTCTGAAGAGCATGTCTCCACGTCTTAAAAAAAAACGATGTTGTGAAGGTGATTTTTGCGGCCAAGCCTTTAAGCCTGTCGGTCTGCCGTTGCGCAATCTTGCCCAGATCATGTTGTACCGTGATGAGCTGGAAGTGCTCAAACTCTGCGATCTTGAAGGGTTGACCCAAGAACAGGCTGGCAAGCGCATGGGCGTATCACGCGGAACAATTCAGCGCCTGCTGACCGGTGCACGCAAAAAAGTCGCTGAAGCCTTGGTCACCGGTGCGGCCTTGGTTTTTTCTGAAGACGCCTGATCCGATCCTATCCGATCTGACCTGATCAAACCTGCCTGCCTCCCTCCTTTTTTACCTCACCTGAAATCGCCGCATCCGAATATTCATCAAAATGCCTATGGCCACTAGGGTTGTCAACAAGGAGGAACCGCCGTAGCTGAAAAGAGGGAGCGGAATCCCGACCACCGGCAGCATCCCCATTATCATAAAAAGATTAATCACTGTCTGCCAAAAAATAAGCATCACCAAACCAAAGGCGAGGTAGACGCCGAATTTATCTCTGGCTGTTAAAGCAATGTTGATTCCCCAGAACAGCATAAAGAAAAAGCAGACCAGGAAAAATAAGGATCCGACAAAACCCAGCTCTTCGCACCAGACGGCAAAGGCAAAATCTGTGTGGCGTTCCGGCAAAAAGTTCAGATGCCCCTGAGTTCCCTCCATAAATCCCTTGCCGAATCCTTGTCCACTGCCTACCGCTATTTTAGACTGCTTAATCTGGTACCCATGATTCATGGGATCGCTTTCTGGATTGAGAAAGGTCTCGATGCGCTTCCGTTGATAGTCTTTGAGCCCGTAGAGCCAGCCCAGCACAGCACATCCCATTCCGGTACTTCCCAGCAGCGTTATGGTTGACCACCGCAAATGAGCAAATAAGGTCATGGAGACAAAGAGGATTGCCAGCATAAGCGCTGTTCCTAGATCCGGTTGAATCAGAATCAGGATGAAAGGGACCGCCGTGATGAGTGCGGGCCTGATGATATCACGTAGTCGGTAACCATTTTCCACATATTCATTACTCGAATAGCAGCTGGCCAGCACCAGCACGAGGATGAGTTTGGCTGGTTCCGAGGGCTGAAGGTGAAAGAACCCGAGATTGATCCAGCGCTGGGTGCCAGCAATAGAATCAACAAAAATATTTGTGTACAGTAAAAGAAGACAAATTGCCCCGTAGCCTACATAGGAGAGCATTTCAAGCTCACTGTAATCAATGCTGATAAGAAGCAGGATGAAGGCATAGCCGAAGAGAAAGAAATAGAGCTGTTTGAAAAAAATTGGAGAAGGGGAGGGACCTCCATTCCACGTCGCGCTGAACAGGCTAGCAAGAGACATGGTTGAAATAAGGAGAAGGATAACCACCATAACCCAGTCAAAATTATGAACAAGTCGTCTATCGAATTGAAGCATGTGTTCGCTTAAGTACGCTTAATGTAGAGGTTCAGGGGAGCGACCAGCATCGGCAACCTCATTATGAAAGAGCACCACCGAGCTTATTTTTTCAGGGTTTCTTCCGCGTCGGCCAAAGTATTTTTCCAGCACAGCTTTGGCAATAGGAGCTGCCGCTGAACCACCGTGCAGGCCATGTTCAACCAGAACGGTGACAGCTATCTCAGGTCGTTCCGCAGGCGCAAAACAGGTGAACCAGGCATGATCGCGGTATTTATAGGGGATGTCTTCCTCTTTTAAATGCTTATACTGCTTCAGTCGAACGACCTGGGCTGTTCCTGTTTTACCGGCAACAGTGATGTTTTCAAGTTTGGCTCGACGGGCTGTTCCGCGTTTGCCGTTTACCGCCTCTATCAGGCCTTCTTTAATAATTTCCAAATTACTTCCCTGATCATCAAAACGATCCAAGACCGTCGGCTGAAACTGCTCTATGATATGGCCGTCAGGGTCTTTCACGGTTTCAATCATTCCGGGTTTGTATAAGGTGCCGCCGTTAGCGACTGTCGCGGTCATTAAGGCCAGCTGGAGAGGGGTGACGAGGTTAAAACCCTGGCCGATGGCGATAGACAGGGTTTCGCCTTCTTGCCACGCTCTCTTGTACCTTCTCATCTTCCACTCCGAGGTCGGAATAAGCCCGCTTTTTTCATGCTCCATTTCCACACCGGTCTTTCTTCCCAGGCCCAGGCGGGTTGCATAACCGGCGATTCTGTTCACCCCAAGCCGTTGCCCGACCTGATAAAAATAGACATCACAGGATTCGGACATAGCGCGTTTCAGATTCACAGCTCCGTGCCCAGTCTTTTTCCAACAGCGATAAGTTCGATTACCAAAGCGATAATGCCCAGGACAATAGACAGAGCTGTCTGGGGTTATCACGCCTTCTGCCAGACCAGCTATTGCCGTGACTATTTTATAGGTTGAAGCAGGTGGGTATTGGCCCTGAACGATTTTATTAATTAAGGGGTGATGCGGGTTAGCCAGCATCTCTTTCCAATTTTTTACAGAGATACCGCCGAGGAATTTATCAAGCTCCAAAACAGGGGAGCTGGCCAGCATCAGAAGACGACCGGTGTTGACTTCTATAGCGACCACAGCACCGGATTTATCATCTTTCATCATCAACTCTTCAGCAGCCCGCTGAAGATCAACATCAATAGTGAGCTGCACATCGTTTCCAGGCAGCGGCTCCAGGCCTTTCAAATTGCGCTGTTCAAAACCTAGGGCATTCACTTCCATGTAATGGCGACCTTTTTCTCCCCGGAGGTCTTTTTGTCGTAATTTTTCAAGCCCCATCTTGCCGATCATATCACCGGACCGATAGCCTTCAACAGCCGGTGAGGAGAGCTCTTTGGGATTTATTTCTCCAAGATAACCGATAATATGAGAGGCTAAATTCCCGTAATGATATACTCTTTGAGGAACAACCTCTATTTTAATTCCGGGAAGTTCCATCCTGTTATTTTCAATATAGGCGACCTGATCCCAACTGAGCTCTTCTGCCAGCCGGATAGGTATATGGCCCGGTGTGCCGACCATTTTGCGTGTTCTGGCCAGGAGTTCAGATATTTCTATATTGAGAATTGAAGCTGTTTTTTTAATCAAGGCATCATCAACGCGGTTTTTTTCTCGTACCCAGACCACGTTGAATGAAGGGCGATTGGTGACAATCTCTCGTCCTTTTCGATCCAAAATATTGCCACGAGGGGCCGCAATTTCAAGATAGCGTACCCGGTTGTTTTTTGCCATTTTTGTATACTCCTCCCCCTGTTGGATTTGGAGATACCAGAGCCTGGTGATAAGAATGACAAAAAAGAACACCAAGACGACTGAGGAATACATGGCCCGTCGACGATAAAAATCGAGTTCTCCGTCGTTAATATGGGTAATTCGAGGGGTGCCGATATCGCGAGGCCATCCGCTGATATCCTGATCCGGTTGTCTTTTTCGGTTGTGCTTTCTCATATTTCTCATAACCGACTCTTAATTAATCCTGGCGAAATTGATTTCCGGGCAGAGAACGGGTGAGACGTACAGAAGACATTTTTCCTCTGAGTCTTTTGTCGAGAAAGGTAAAGAAACGAAACAGGGGGAAGGAAAAGAGGTAGATTAAACAAACTCGGAGCAGGATAGGGAACCACTCCCAGCCTGCAATAGCCTGGGATTGGAAAAAATCAAGCATCATGAGGAGCACCCAGTTGACAACAAGATAGCTGAGGGCAACTAAAGGAAGTTGATAGAGTGATTTGCGGACCGGCATTTTGTCGACCATAAATTTAAGCATGAAATAGCCGAGATAACAAATTGTTGGATACATGCCGATAATTGTGCCGGAATAGACATCAAGAACCATGCTGATCGGCAAGAGCACCACAATGCCACGAAGAAAGGTGAAATTATAGGCGAGGTAGCCGACAAGGATATAGTATAAATCAGGAGATGCAATCCACAGGGGGGAAGGCATAAGAAACGTGGTCTGAATAACGACAAGCAAGAGACCTACGGCTATGAATGAAAGAGTCAGCATGTCAGTATATGTGGCCAGGGGCTAGTATGAAGCTCTATCGAGCTATGTGGAAATAAAGCTGTAGGAAAGCAGAAAAGGAGGGGTTTGCTAGTTGAACACTTTTTTCTCTCGCTCAATGACCAGCAAATTTTCCAAGGTTCTGAAATCAACAGCAGGAACCACTTCGATCTCAAGAAACATGCCCCGTCTATTTCTGGTAACTTTTGATACAATCCCGACGGGAAGCCCAGTGGGAAACATGCCGCCATATCCGGCGGTGACGACACGATCTCCTGCAAAAACTTCCGCCGTCTTTAGGATATATTCCAGATGATACAGGTTTTTCCCGGTCCCTTTCAGGATGCCTCGTATCCGCGAGCCCTGTAAGAGGACATCAATTGCGCTGGACGGTGCAATGGCAAGCAGTACTTTGGAGTAATCACTTGATGAGGCGTAGACCTGTCCGACAATCCCCACGCCTGTGACAACGGGCATCCCCTTGCCTACACCATCACTGCTCCCTCGGTCGATAATAACACTTCGGAACCACAGTGAAGGATCTTTTCCGATTATCTGCGCGGTTATGGTCGGCTGATTGGAGGATTCCTTAAAATCAAGCAGTTTTCTCAAACGGGCATTGAGAGCTACTGCACCCCGGTTGGCGTAGGCTGTTGTTCGGCACTCTTGCAGCTCCCGCCACAGTCGTTCTTTTTCTTCACGAACGGTGAGCAGGTCGATGTATTTTTTTTTCACAGAATGGACGGAATGGCTTATGTTTGCCACCGCCTTTTGCAGAGGACCAGCTCCTTCAAGGATTACTTTATGGATCGGTCCGACCTGTTGATCACCCAGGATAATAATGAGAAGAATCAGAGCAAAGGTGACAACTGTGCCTATGAACAGAACAAAACGAAATGTTTTGACACTGCCTTTGCCTTGCCTACGGCTATTTTTTTTCATCTGATGGGAGGTGAATCAACGAAAGGAAACGCAGCCCAGGGAAAGAGCCTGACATTACGATTAATCTATAGCTATTTCCTTCAGGATATCAAAGTTATCAAGAGCCTTTCCTGTGCCGAGCACGACAGACGACAGCGGATCGTCGGCAACAATAATAGGCATGCCAGTTTCATTGGTCAAAAGTTTGTCGAGATTCTTCAATAAGGCTCCTCCTCCGGTCAGCACAATGCCTTGATCAACGATGTCTGCTGATAATTCCGGCGGCGTAACTTCAAGGGCCATGCGAACCGCATCGACGATCACGTCGACCTGTTCAGATATGGCCGACTGAATTTCTTCAGAGGTAATAGTGATAGTTTTCGGTACACCTGATACCAGATCTCGCCCTTTAATCTCCATAGTCTCGTAGGGCTCTACCGGCAAGACGTTACCGATGGTGATTTTGATCAGCTCAGCTGTTCGTTCGCCGATGGCAAGGTTATGTTTGCGCTTGATGTATTGCAGGATAGAGGCATCCATTTTGTCCCCGGCAACCCGGACTGATTTTGCATAAACAATACCAGCCAAGGATATAACCGCTACTTCCGTGGTGCCGCCGCCGACGTCTATGATCATGTTGGCTGTGGGCTCGGTGATTGGAAGATTGGCTCCGATGGCAGCAGCCATAGGCTCTTCAATCAAGTAGACTTCGCGGGCACCTGCCGATTCGGCAGACTCACGAACGGCCCGTTTTTCAACCTGGGTGATTCCTGAGGGAACAGAAATAATAATTCGAGGGTGAACGAGGGTGCGACGATTATGTACCTTATTGATAAAATAGCGCAGCATGGCCTCGGTCACTTCGAAATCGGCAATTACGCCGTCTTTCATGGGCCGAATCGCGACAATATTTCCCGGTGTTTTGCCAAGCATTAACTTGGCCTCACTGCCCACCGCAAGTACCTTGCCGCCGCGAGCATCCTGGCGCACAGCCACAACTGACGGTTCTCGCAGGACGATACCCTTGCCTTTGACGTATAACACTGTGTTCGCCGTGCCCAGGTCAATAGCAAGGTCGTTGGACATCCAGCCAAAAAGAAAATTAAACGGAGAAAACATCCGGTATCACCTTCACGAAATTCGTTTTTAATACACTGCTAAGTCTACAAGTCAATAGAGCCGTAGGGGCGGGGAAACACACATGGGAAATACACGTTATTTCCACGGAGGAAGATTCCTTGCTCCGCCCTTGTCCGAACCGTATCATATATGAAGATTATGCTACCAGTTAAGGCGGGGATTAGCAATCTTATTAGACTTGTTCTTGGAAAAAAATAAAAAGTCATCTTCTGTTGATTTTGCATAATGTTCTCCTTGACAGGATGGCGCTGAGCGTGGTAAAAACTGCTGTCAGAAAAGCAAGGGGCTATAGCTCAGCTGGGAGAGCGCTTGAATGGCATTCAAGAGGTCAGCGGTTCGATCCCGCTTAGCTCCACCAAGATATAAAAGGCGGTTACGATTTGTTCGTAACCGCCTTTTTTGTTTTGATTTTTCGTTGGGTTTTGTCTGGATTGCGGCCCGAAGCCCCAGGGTTAAAACCCTGGGCTATGTTCGGTTCGTCCCTCCGGGACGGATTGCCCCCTCCAACCGCTCCATCAAAAACAACACCTCTGCCGCATCGACATAATCAAGGGCGGGGTCATCGGCCAAGGCCGGGTTGTGGGAGCCGCTGATGATATCCTGTAGTAGTTGAATCATGTATTTGCCGGAGGCAGGTATCTGCGGAGCCTCTGTTAACTCTTTGAGTAGTTCCTTAACTTCGCCCCACTTTTCTTGAGCAATAAAAGCCAGCGTCTGCTCCGCTATCTGGCCGCCACGGAATTGTGCAGAGCCCCCCTGTCTTCGACAAGCAAGATCACGTTGATCCTGTGTCGACGGGAAATAACCGGGTCGGTATAAATATGTCCTGGTGGAGGAATAGAATCCCGCTGCAAAGAGGGATGAGGGATGCAGCGGGAGAAAGGGGAAGGGCGAGGGAATTAGGTTATTGCCTCTGCCAGCACTTTCTTTTTGTCCTGATTCAGTGGTCGAGCAATAGCTTTGAAAAGCTCCATGCAGAATCCGCAGGCGTTACAACGGTTATCGCAAACAGAGAGCATGCTGGCAAAGTCAAAGGAGAGTGCCGAATTTTCAATATAGAGCTGATTGCCTAACC
>JBATKL010000184.1:0-1645 GCA_049669385.1 Candidatus Electrothrix sp.
TGACTTTTGATCTGATCGGCATGATCACTAAAGCAAAATCACGTACTGAGGTGATTTCCGCCATTGTCGATCTGTTCACCATGTTGTTTGCCCCGGAACGGGTTCATTTTATTCCGGTACAGTCGAAGGAAATACGTTTTGATCAGGTGCCTGAGCTGACAGATGACGAGAAACAACAGGTGGAGTTGTTTCAGGCCGGATCAGATAAACAGTTTCTTTTAAACCGGGCTGGAAACAGCTTTTTGCTTCGCCTTGGCAGGGACAAACAGACAACCGCTGTCATTTTTGTCGTGCAGGTTGCTTTTCCCCAATATATTGAATCCTATCTTAATGCCGCCCTGACTGTGGCGGAAGTCTGTGCCCTGTCTATCGAGCATGTGCAGACTTTGCGGGAATTAGTTCGTACCTCCCATCTTGCGGGTAAGGCTGAGGTCGCCACTGAGGTGCTCCATAATGTGGGGAACACCCTGAACAGTATTTCGGTTTCTTCGGAGCATATCCGAGAAATTGTCGAACAGAGTAGCTGTACCAGCTTGCCTGATATTGTCCAGTTGATACAGGACCACGAGGAAGATCGGGAGTTTTTTTGCACGCATGATCCCAGAGGGAAAAGGCTGCCTTCCTATTTTGCCAGGCTTTCGGAAAAGATGACTGAAGAACGGGAATCCTTACTGGCTGAAACGACCCGACAGCTGCATCATATCCGCCGTGTTGCCAAAATTATTCGAGCCCAACAGGATACGGTAAAATTGATTGATTTTACGGAACAGGTGAATCTCACCTCCCTGATCGAAGAGAGTCTGGAATTTTTTCAGCGGGAGCTGGATAAGAAACAGATTACTGTGGAGCGTCATTACTGTTTTCAACAGAATATTTACGCAGAACCTCATAAGATATTACAGGTTATGAATAATCTTATCCGAAATGCAGTGGACGCCTTTGACGGGATAGCGGTTAAACAGAAGGAAATTTCTTTGAGCACATATCCAACTGCCGATCAAGATGAGGTGGTTGTCGAGATAAGCGATAACGGGAAAGGAATGGAGCAAAATATTTTACAACAGGCGTTTGTTTTCGGTTTTACGACTAAAAAGGGCGGGTATGGTTTTGGTCTCCATAATGCCGCGAATTTGACCACAGAAATGGGTGGAAATCTGACAGGGCAAAGCGCAGGAGCAGAACAGGGAGCACGATTCAGGATGCGGCTTCCTGTAACAGCAAAAGGGGGAGCAGCGTGACAGCAATAGCACAAAGGATTCGGCGGGTTTTGGTGATTGACGATAATCCGGAAATCCATAACGATATTAAAAAGATTCTGCAACCGACAACGGCATCTGATGATTTTGACGACCTCCTTTCGGATATTATCGGCAAGCCTGCTTCAAAGGCATACCATGCGATGATCCAGGTAGATTCGGCCTTTCAGGGCGATGAGGGGATAAAAATGGTTCGTCAGGCCAGAATGGAAGAACAACCGTATGCCCTTGCCTTTGTTGATATGCGGATACCTCCCGGTCTTGACGGGCTACAGACTATTAAAAAATTACAGATGGAGGATGATCGACTTCAATATGTCATCATAACGGCACATTCTGATTACTCATGGCAAGATATCAGTAATGCTCTGACCTCCAGAGACAGTCTT